>CAZVYV010000004.1:0-20281 GCA_964630985.1 uncultured Occallatibacter sp. | reverse complement strand
AGGAGATCGCTCGCAATCGGCTTGGAAAAAGAGCGGTGATGTCGGCAACTCCCTTCCCCAGCAGCAGCGCGAGCACCCCACAAAGCGGCACAACATACCACCCATAAATCAGCGGCGCTCGAAAAACAAAAAATACCGCCGTAAGCACCACAAATGCATACAGAGGCCAGAAGCGCCAGCGTCGCCGCATCATGTCGGAGATGAAACCGAACACAATGACGGCAAGGCAGAGCCATTCCAGCCAGTACCCCCTGATCAGCGGAATAAAACCGGTGCCGTTGCCGCCGAATACCGGCTCAAGCGGAGAGACAACTTCGGCGTGAAAAATCTTGGCTGCGCTTAGAAGCAGGCTTGGGAAGGACGGGGCAACTTCCCAAAAGCCGACGCCGCCTAGGCGTTTTGCAATGATTGTGTTGGGAATTGGACTCCCATAGTACAGGGTCGTGAAGATGATCCATGGGCCATAGATGACTGCGACGAGAGCCGCAAATTTAGCCAATGGCTTGAAATCCTTCCGGCGAATTGAGGCAAGAGCAGTCGCCCCGAATGCAAGCCCAACCCAGAGGATGAAGTCTGGCCGCGCAAGAAGGCACATGCCCGACAGGATCGCGCTGACAGTGAGGTTCTCGGCAAGCAGAAAGTAGATTGCGGCAAGAAGGATCGCCGTAGCCAACTGGGTCTCCATGCCGGCCATGCCCCAAAGAATCTGGTGATGCTCGATGGCGAGGTAGCCGGCTCCGAGAACTGCTGCGGCTCGAGAGCGCGGGGCCATGAAATCGCGCACGATCCTATAGCCGAACCACACCGTTACCGGCCCCGCAACCAGAGACAGCAGCTTGAGAAACGGCAAGCCCCAACCCACATGGAAGCGATCGGCAAGCAGGGGTGCCAGCACACTGATCGGACTCGTGAAACCATGAAGCGGTCTCGGATCATCGATCTTGAAGTGGGTAAGGCCCAATCCGTGATAGAAGTTTTCGGAGTGAAGCACGGTGATGAGCGCGTCTTCCCAGGTTCGGCCGGTGTAAACCCAGAAAAAAAGGCGCAGGCCGAAAGCCAGTACCATCAGGCCGACGAGCCACGGGTCGTTCAGTTGAAGTGAACGCACGAGGGCGCTCAACTTTGTCTTCTGAACCGGATTCTCAGAATTGAGTGTTTTTGTCAATCGAAGCGAGACTGTCTAATTGCAAACTGACTCCATCGAATTGTACTTCTGTTCTGGTGATTCGAGGCACACTGCACTCGCCGTCGAAGACCCAAAGTACTTTTTCATGTCCTGGATGGGTTGGTCAATGCTTTGGCGAGACCTCCGGCGGCGAACGAATCCATCTAGTCGAGAAACCGAGCAGTTGATCCGCGACCTTAAGGCTATAGAAAACTCCTACGGAATGGACGGACTCAATGTCGCCGGCAACCGTCTATCGGGTGTGGTGATCCCCTTCCCGGTGGCGAAGAGTTAAGAGTTCTGCTCGGCGCCAAGGGGAGGTGGCGAGGGAGAGCCCGCAAGCCTATAACCTGTCCACCGTGCGGTTCGCTTCCCATGTTGCATTTCATCCAAACTACCCCTTCATTTGTCCCAATTGCGCAAAGCGCATAGAAGCGATTATTGACATCGATAAAGTGGGCGAGCAGCGAGAAGTGGCGATATTCCTGAAGTGTTTGCCGCCTGGTGGCTGTCGATGGTCCGGGGAGCTTTCCATGTCTCATGGTGCCCCGATCCCGGGGGCTTCGAGTACATCGACGGGATAAAACACCCGCACCTTGTTTTTTAGAAGGATCAATGCGAAATCGCGCAATGCGCTCTTTAAAGGCTGATTAGTAACCAAACGGCGGCTTTTGACATCGAATTGCCGATGCGTTGGCGATGTTCCGATCGGATGACCGGCAAACCGGACAAAACCCGAACATCAAGATACGCGCGGAAAGCCGACCACGCGAGCGAAACATTTGGGGAGTAAGATTCAGCCGAAGCGGTTAGGCAAGGAGAGATCATAATGATTCGAAATCGTTTCATTTCGATGGCTTTGTTGTTCTTTCCGCTTGTGACGCTTGCCCAGCCTCCAAAGCCACTATGGGAGATCGATCTATCAAAGTTTGGATATCAGGGCAGGCCGCCTGCTGCCCTTGCACGTTTGGCACCTTCCGTCGCGCCTATGGCGGAATGGGCATACCAACAAGGCGTCGCCTTCACAGCTCCAAACGTAGCCGTCGTGTATTTCGTCATCGATGATGCCCCTGGCACCGCTGAACGACGCGAATCGTCAGTCTCGGATCCTTTCCGTCTAGTCGCCCTATTCCTCAACGCGAACGATGGAGAACTTATAAAAAGGCTCGATTGGCCCCTTCCGGCTAATCCCCAAGCTGTTGCGCCATCGTTCTTCTTTCCCGCGGCCAACGGACGGTTCGTTGTTGGGCTCGGCAACGCGCTCAACCTTTATTCGTCGGACTTCAAGCTACTTCACCAGTTTGATGCCCAATCGGAACTGTCTCCGATCGTGAGCCCTTCTGGGGAATCACTTTTGCTCCCCACTATGAGCCAGGTCAATGGCCAGTGGACAACGCGCTACGACCTGCTTGACACTGCGACATTGTCCGTATTCAAGTCCTGGAACGAGGCCGCAACTCGCCCGCCGCACACTATTCAGGCACTTTGGGGCGACGAACTGGCATGGGCAGCGCGGTCTTCGCTTTATGTGGCATCTCCTTCGGCAGCACCAAAGGAGCTTTTCGCCAATCAGGGTGAGATGTGCGGCAACTGGACCTTCATCAATCAACGGGAACTTGCGGGCCCTACTTGTGGCGACCGGAATAAACTTTTTACAGTGTCTACTGATGGGAGGATTATTTGGGATTTTGATTTGGGGTTTGAACAGCTCGATGGTCCAACCGTTGCATCGATGAGTGGCCAACGATTCGCAGTTCCGACTATGCGGTGGGGGACTGCGCGCAATAATGAACCGGATCAGATCACAGCCAGAGTTTTTAGCATCAAGTCTGCAACTCCACTCATGACGCTGAGCGTACCTCGCAGCTCCGGTTGGGGGCAGGGTTATTTCTACGGGCCTTATGGAGACACGCGCTTCGGATGGGGAGGGCTCGCGCTCTCGCCGGATGGCGGACTCGTGGCAGTCAAATCCGGTGCAGAGGTCCACGTATACCGAGTGCCCGAATCCGGAAGCACGAGCCAGTACGCCGCCAATTGCAATTACCAAGCGAATCTTGCCAGTCCACGCCGTGGATTGCCGAAACTTGCGGGAGTTTCATCCCCTTCGGCCCAGCTTATTGAACAAATGCTCGGCTGGTTTCCCGCGGATACGGAAACTGTGAGCGCCGTTATGGGTCCCTTTTTGTTGCCGCCGATGGAGAAGGACTCCAACGGAGGCCTTAGGATGGCCTCGTCCGGGGACGAGGTGCGGGATCAATTCATGCGGTTTCCCCTTCAGCTTCTCGTAGGGAAAGATGGCCTGCTCGCAAGGAATCTCAAGGACAAGCCGATCATCGCAGCAATCGAAGGTTCGCGGAATTTTCAGGCCCCAACCGGACTAGGCGGGATGAGGTATCAAGGTGGCGTGATTGCAGTATTTGCGGGAGACATTACGGCCAACGCTGATGGATTCCTGAAGGATTCTGCCCCCAGCATTCTGCGAAAACAACAAATCGAAGGGCATGAGGTAACTGTTTTTCAAGAGAAGTCGGAAGAAGATATATGGATGACCTATGTAGCGTTCCCCAAGCCGAACATTGCCGTCGTAGCGACAAGCGAAGATTATCTCCGGGAAGTTCTTGCCAGAATCAATGGTAAACAAGGCGCAAGAGCATTGCCTGCCGATCTTCCTGAATGGGAACACGTAAATATTCGCTCGGAATTCTGGGCCGTACGGCACTTCCGGAAAACGGGAGCGGAGACGGACCCTTCGTCGCCATTCAATCACGGGTGGGGAAAGAGGTCCGATTCGCAAGCGATTGGCCTGACTTTCACTTTCGATCCAGACAAATCAAAGGCTGCGGCGATCACGTATCTTTCTGGGGACAAGGATAGCCTTCAGCGTATTCGGAGAGAATACTTTGCCGAGCATGACCCGGCGGTGACGCAGATGCACATCCAGTACCGCGAGGTTGAACCCGGCGTCCTTGAGGGGACCTACACCCTTGAGCAATTAGAAACGGCCGACGCGTTCGTCTTCGTTTTGGAAGGCCTGTTGGGCCACGCCATCTACCTTTAGTCGGCAGATGCGCAGAATCAGCAGTCAAGCCCCAACTCATCGAGTGACGGACAGAGCAACCGCCAACTTCCAGGTTCTGGTCGTGTAACCGGCTAACCGGACATTACTCGTGTTCGGAGGGGTTCTGTACGGATTGGCGACAACACGACCAGAACGCCGCCTCGCGAATGTGCTTGACCCTGGAACGCATTCCAGGGTTGATACTTGCCTTGTGACAAATGTTCGTGGCCCAAAGCGCACTCTGCGTTCCGGTGAGCTCAGCCGGGCAGTGGGAGTCAGTGCCGACACGTTGAGGCACTACGAGAGACTGGGGATCCTGAAAAAACCGCCACGAACGCAAGGCGGTTACCGCGTCCACCCTCCCGAATCGCTCGACCGGGTGCTCCTGATTCGGAATGCCCT
Source organism: uncultured Occallatibacter sp. (assembly GCA_964630985.1). Lineage (GTDB taxonomy): Bacteria > Acidobacteriota > Terriglobia > Terriglobales > Acidobacteriaceae > Telmatobacter. Next base: position 15,656 of record CAZVYV010000004.1, on the reverse strand, counting down.
GGCTTCCGGATTCACTTTGAAAGAGCTTGCCTCAATTCTGCGGGTGCGCGACGCGGGTGTTGCCCCGTGCCGGCAGGTGGCGGAGCTGGCACACGAAAAGGTGGAGCGACTCGGTGCCCGGATTGTCGAACTCACACGGCTGAGGAATTCGCTCATGCGCACCGCTCGAGAGTGGGACCGGCGCTTGGGGAGGACATCACCTGGCGGTCGCGCGAACCTTCTGGAGTCTCTTTCCGCCGAAAAGAGAAAGCAAGCCGATAACCCGAGAGGAGATGGAAATGAAGACACTGCTACTAGTCGCGTCGTTGGCGATCCCGGCTTTGGCCAGCGGTCAAAGCGCAACCATGTGCCCCATGGACGCACATCAGCAGGCGACTGATCCGCACGCGGCTTATGTGGATGCGCGCGGAGACCAGTCAATGGGGTTCTCGCATGAAAAGTCCGCCCACCATTTCCGGCTTTATCCGGATGGTGGCGCAATTGAAATACGAGCGAACGACCCGAACGACACGGTCACTCGCGACGAGATAAGGACGCACCTGGGCCACGTTGCTCAGATGTTCGCGGCTGGCGATTTTCAAGTCCCGATGTTTATCCACGACACGATGCCTCCTGGAGCTTCGACGATGGAAGCGAAGCGGGGCGCAATTGCCTATTCATTTGAGGCAACGCAAGATGGAGGGCGAGTCCGAATCACGACGACCGATTCGGAGGCACTTGAGGCGATCCACCAGTTTCTTGTTTTTCAAATCCAGGACCATCGAACTGGGGATTCGGGCTCTATCGAGCCGCCGCGCTAGGCCGGGCATGAGGTCGAAGGTGTCGGTTGTCCCCATGGCCGGCGCCGGGGTCACGCGGAATGTTGACCACAAAGTAATTGCCGGGTGGGCAACGATCCGACCTGAACCCTCAAAATTGACCTAACGACAGCTCAACGAGTGAGTCGGCTGTTGTCCTCGGTTCAGCTTGCAGAGCAGCGGACGGGTTCGAGACGAGTCGGCAGCGGCGCACTCTCAAGCGCGGAGACTTTCGGCGGCACGCAGCAGGCCTTGTCGAGACGCGCCAAGTCCGCCCGCATCGCGTTCTCCTCCCTGATAACCGCAATCGTCTCGCGAAGGATCCGCGCTGCACCAACATGTGAGGGTACAACGATCCTGTAGTGCATCCATTTGCCCTCACGGCGCGCGGCCACTACGCCCGCCCGCCGCAGATACGCAAGATGGCGTGAAATCTTGGGTTGGCTCTGTCTCAGGATTTCAACAAAATAGCAGACGCAGACTTCGCGCCCATCCATCAGGTTCAGCAATCGCAGGCGGGTGCGATCGGAGAGTGCCGCGAACAGAAAGGCCAGATCGGGAGCTTTTGAGGAACGATCCACAATTCCATGATATACGTCTTGACGGATATGTCCAGAGGGGATTACATTTGCTTTAGCGTATACATGGAGGCGAGGAAATGGAACTGACAACCAGCGTTCAGGAGCAGGTGAAGAAAAAGTACGGAAGTGCGGCCCGTGCTGTGAGCGGGACGGACGGTTTGCAGGCGTGTTGTGACCCCGGCCTTCGCTGCTGCGATCCCATCACGACGAATCTCTATAGCGCGATTGAGAAAGGCACGATTCCCGAGAAGGCCGTACTGGCTTCACTCGGATGCGGGAACCCGACGGCGCTGATTGAGCTTCGCGCGGGAGAAATCGTGCTTGATCTTGGCTCCGGCGGCGGCATCGATGTGCTGCTTTCGGCCCAGCGTGTCGGGCCAACCGGCAAAGCCTACGGGCTCGACATGACGGATGAGATGCTGGCACTCGCGCGCGAAAACCAAAAGGAGGCCGGGGTCACAAATGTCGAGTTCCTGAAGGGCGAACTGGAGAACATCCCTCTCCCTGACAACTCCGTGGATGTGATCATCTCAAACTGCGTCATCAATCTTTCTGCCGACAAAGACCGTGTTCTCCGCGAGGCCTTCCGAGTGCTGAAGCCCGGCGGGCGGTTCGCAGTGTCCGATGTGGTCGTTCGTGGAAACGTGCCCGAAGTCGTGCGCAAAAGCGTGCTCCTCTGGGTCGGCTGCATTGCGGGCGCGCTTGAAGACTGCGAGTATCTCGGGAAGTTGAAAGGCGCCGGATTCGAGGACGCAACCGTCGAGCCGACGCGCGTCTACAACGTCGAAGATGCGCGTCAGTTTCTCACCGAGGCTGGTGTTGACGTGGACGCAATCGCTCCCCAGGTTAATGGAAAGTTCTTCAGTGCTTTCGTCCGAGCTACCAAGCCGAAGGGGGCCTGCTGCGAACCGGGTTGCTGTATCCCTGTCACGAGCGAGGAGGGGGAGTAAGTCGATGCAAGATCACTTCAATGTTCTGTTTTTATGCACCGGCAACTCTGCTCGCTCCATTCTGGCTGAGGCACTGCTGAACCATAGAGCGAAGGGCACCTTCACCGCCTATAGTGCGGGAAGCCACCCGTCAGGGGCGGTTCGGCCTGAGGCCCTCCGGCAGCTTGAGCTCGCGGAGATTTCGACAGACGGCCTGCGAAGTAAGTCGTGGGACGAATTTGCGGGCCCCGACGCACCAGTCATGAACTTCGTCTTTACGGTTTGTGACAACGCAGCGAAAGAAGTCTGCCCATTCTGGCCTGGTCAGCCAATGACGGCGCATTGGGGAGTTCCCGATCCGGCCGTGGTGAGAGGGACGCCCGAGGAGATCGAGCGCGCCTACCGCGACGCATTCTCGATACTTGACCGGCGCATTGGGCTGTTTCTTTCGTTGCCGCTCTCCACGCTTGGGAGCTTTGCGATCCAAAAAGAAATCGACAACATCGGCCACCAATGAAGCCTTCACTTCAGCGGCGCATCGTTGCCGAGTTTACCGGAACCCTTTTTCTCCTTGCCGCCGTTGTCGGCTCAGGGATCATGGGCGAGCGACTGGCTGTGGGAAACGTGGCCCTCGCTCTCCTCGTGAACACCATTGCGACCGGCGCGGTAATGATTGCGCTCATCCTCGCTTTCGGAGCTATATCAGGGGCGCACTTGAACCCTGCTGTGACCCTGGCTGATGCGTTGCGAGGCGGGTTCGCTTGGCGTGAAGTTCCGATCTATATTCTGGCGCAAATGGCCGGAGCCTTCGCTGGGGTTGTCGTCGCTCATTTAATGTTTGGCCTGCCATTGCTGGCGGTCTCGACACATATCCGCAGCGGGCCATCCCAACTACTTAGCGAGTTTGTTGCCACCTTTGGATTGCTGGCGGCGATCTGGGGCTGCGCCCGGCATCGCCCATCCGCTGTTCCCTATGCCGTTGGTTCCTACATCACCGCAGCCTATTGGTTCACCGCATCCACGTCGTTCGCCAATCCCGCTGTGACTCTCGCCCGGTCAATGACTAACACGTTTTCCGGTATTCGCCCGCCAGACGTCGCAGGTTTCATCGGGATGCAAATCAGTGGCGCAATCGCTGCGACGCTTCTCTTCCAGTGGCTTGTGCCTACAGCTAAGGTGGTTTCAACGGTTCAGACGGTGGAACACAATCGGTGATGGTTTGCGACGATGATCCTTCGGTCCCCTGCCGATTGTGGCCGAGTGACCGGCTAACCGTACGGAACTCGAAAATGGGGTTCTGTACGGTTAGGCGACAACCCGACCGCGATCCGGACGAAGAGTCTCGCGGGCTGTGGCGCCAAGTTAGCTCACAGGGTGCCGGAATCAGGAAAAGCCGGGAGTTTCGCCTGCTTTGGAAGATCGGCCTTCTGCTTCATCAGTGCCTGAAACCGCGGGTCGTCGGCCAGTTTAGAGGTAAGCCTGTGCACCCCTTGGGGAGGACCGGAAGTGAACGTAGCCTTGAAGTCCTCAAATTCCTTCTCCTTACTCACGTTAGCTTCTTGGAGAAGCTGCAGCGCCTCGGGTTCCCTGTCTCGTTTCAAACATTCAAAGGCTTTCTGGGTTTTGGAAAGGCTAAACCTCGGATACACGGGCGGAGTGCAACTCTCCTGGACCGCAAACTCTGCATTCAAAAGGCCGCGCTCACCATCGCGCGCATAAGCGGCGGACAGCTTTGCCGCAACATCCTTGAGCCATGGATCATTTCGAAGCTCAGCCGCCGCCTGCGATTCCTTCAGATAGGCCGGATAGTTCCCCTCATCGTATTCAGCCGTCGCCAGATCCAAGTGCGCGATGCTGAGCCGTGGTTCGGAGCGCATCGCGTCCTTCAGGAGTGCGATTCCCTCTTCTTTTTTTCCGGTCAAGAAAAGCGCATCGCCCTTGGCTGCCAGAACGGAAGCTGAAGCAGGATCAAGCTCCTGCGCCTTGGCAATCTCCGAAAGGCACTCGGCATACTTACCCTGAGACGAAAGCACGTTGGAAAGCCACAAGTGAGCCAGCGGATCCTTGGGATCAAGCTGGATCGCCAGATTGAGTTCCTTTTCTGCCTCGGCAAAGTTGCGGGCTCTCCACTCCGCATATCCCAGCGCCCGATGCGCCTCTGACAAGGAGCCGTCCAGTTCCGACGCTTTTCTGGCCGCGACCATGGCTCTGTCGCGAGCGTCATCGTCCTGCCGGCTCCCATAGATGAAGAGCATCTCGTAGGTGTCAGCCAGGCCGGCATAGGCATGGGCATCGTTCGGATTGTGAACGATTGCCTGCGTAAAGTCATCGAGCGCGCGATTCAGGCTGTCGGGCGTTCTCTGGCTCCATTCAAATCGACCTTTGAGGTAGAGGTCGTGAGCCAGGCTCCTTTCGGCGTCTGAAACCGGAGTCACCACTTGCCGAATTGAGCTTGCCGGCTCGATTCCGGCAATAGCATGCAAGCGCCGCTGAACCCAATTACCGAATGGATGAGCAAAATTGGCGTAGATTCCGGCTCCGGCGAGCGCCGCCGCCATCCCAATTACGGCAAGCCTTATCTGGCGTGTGTTTCCCAGCCTGCCGTTTCGGTCGGCAGTCTCACCCGTCCGCGGGTCAACTTTGCCCTGGCTCGCGGCTTCAGGCTTCGAGGTTCCAGTGTCAGTGCCGCCGGCTGTCTCCCGATCGCGGCTGGCCAAGTCGTCGGCTTCCAATTCAAGGGCTTTGCCCTTGAGCCAATCCGCCAGTTCGTCCGAATAGGCAAACACCCCTCCGCGCTCCCCGCCGGGAACGCGATGCACAGGCAGGCCACGTTCCCGTTCCCATCGCTTGACCGTGCTTTCGGAACGATCCAGAAAGACAGCAATCTCTTTCCACGAGACAAGCGTCCGCACCTGATCCGCATTTTCAATTCGAGGAGAAGCCATGGCCACTTCCAATCGAACAAGGGGGCCGGTCGGGGGTTGGGGGCCGTTTGCAAGATCATACGTGCGCCAAATCCGTGTGTCCAGTGAGTCCCGATTAGCCCAAAAAACTGAAATGACCCGAATTGACCCGTGATGAATCTTGGCTTCAGCCTCCAATGAATGAGAAGAATAGGGGCGCGTTCTGTGGCAGTTGCATGAAATGCATCGAGGAAGCAGGGATCTGCGCCCAACCTCCAACTCCCACGCGAACTCCAGGAGGTCACACCGTAATGAACCTTTCTACCCAAGCCATGCGTCCCCTGCAATCAGACTCAGCCCGAACCAACCGCGCCTGGCGGTTCGCGGCCGAGCCTCGAAACCAAGCCTGCGCAGATCTCCGGAAACTACCCCGCCAACATGGTGATCTTTGGGCGCGATTGAGCGTCCTCGCCGCTATGGCCCTGGCAATCACCTGCGGAATTGCGCGGGCGCAGAGCCTGGTTGCCACCATCCCCTCGGGCCCCAGCCCTGTTGAAGTGGCAGTAAATCAGACCACAAACATGGTGTATGTGGCTGATAACAACATCGCGACTTTGCTGGTAATTAACGGCGCCACCAACACCGCCGCCGCAATACCAGCCGGCGGGCCCCTCGCAGGCGTGGCCGTTAATCCCACCACCAACACGATCTACGCGCTGAATGGCGGTTCCTCGGCCAACCATGGCAGCGTCGCCGTCATCAATGGGGCCACCAATGCGATAACCACCACCATAGCGCTGCCGGGGGTCGCCACTTTCATCGTAGTGAATCCGGTCACAAATCATATTTACGTGAGCACACTCAACGGTCCGGTCGGCAACGGCGTCACAAGCAGCGTGGTGGCGATTGACGGGTCCACCAACAGCATCACCGCCACCGTTGCCATGCCGGCCTTAATCAGTCACATTGACGTGGACACGGTGAAAAATGTGACGTACGCGTTGTATTACCCCGTTGCGGGCAACTTTAACCAATCCACCCTGGCCGCGATTAGCGGGGCGACCAACACCGTCACGGCGACAGTCGCAGTGGGGATTAACGACACCTCATTTGCATTGGACACAACGACAAATACCATCTACGTTCCCGACACGCACTTTAACCAAATCTACGTTGTCGATGGAGCCACAGATACAGTCACTACCCAGGTAGCGATCCCGGGCGGCCTGCTACTCAACAACTCCCCTATGGCCGTAAACCCCGTGACCGACGAAATCTATGCGACGACCGCGTACAGCGCCAGCGCTGGCACCGCTTTTGTGCAGGTGCTGAATGGATCCACGAATGCCCCCGGTGCCCAGATTGCCGAACCAACCGTAGGAGGCACTCCAACCATAGGAGGCGCGCTGCTTGCGAATCCCGTGACCGACAAGATTTGGCAGATCAGCTCTCCCGTGGTGGTCATCGACGGCGCCGCCAACACCGCGACCGCGGTTACCGGAACCTCCGGCTTACAGATCTCGTCCACCCTCGGCGCGTTAAACACCACGACGAATTACGCCTATTTGGCCGGAGCCAACAACGTCTTCGTGATCAGTGGAGCGGCCGCCGGCCCGGCATTCTCCGCCTCGCCAAGCCCGCTTGCTTTTGGAAACCAGACACAGGGAACGACGAGCAGCGCAATGACGCTGACGGTGACCAACACCGGCACCACCAACCTGACGATCACCACCGTAACGCCGGGCGGAGCGAACAAGGCGGACTTCATCGTCGGAACAGACACTTGCTCCGATGCAACCGTTGCGGCCGGAAAAACCTGCACCGTGAGTGTCGAATTCGATCCCAGCACCGCGAGCAGCGAGTCGGCCACTCTGACCTTTGCGGACAATGCCTCGGATAGTCCCGAGACTGTGACTTTGACGGGCACCGGAACTGCTCCCGTCCCGACCTCGACAACATCCGTTCTCACTGCTTCTGCGACCTCTGTTGCAGAGGGAGCGAGTGTGACCTTTACTTCGACCGTCACGCCAACGGCAGGCACGCCGACGCCAACCGGAACAGTCACCTTCATGGATGGAGCAACCACCCTCGGCACCGGAACTCTGAATGGATCGGGTGTGGCGACTTACTCGACTTCGTCGCTTGCATTGGCATCGCATAGCATCACGGCAGTCTACGCAGGCGACACCCGGAACCTAGGATCGACCTCGAACGCCCTAACCGTGAACGTGACGACCGGATCGACGAAGACTGCGTTAACCGCTTCCTCAGATTCCATTGTGGTGGGATCAAGCGTCACCTTCACCGCAACCGTGACCGGAGCGTCGGGCGTTCCCGCACCAACCGGGACCGTCACCTTCGTAGACGGTACGACCAGTCTAGGCACCGGGACGCTGAACGGCTCGGGCGTAGCAACGTACAGCTCTTCGACGCTCGCCGCGGGTTCCCATAGCGTGACTGCCAGTTACGCAGGCGACGCAAATAACGCCTCTTCCGTCTCCTCCGCGGTTGCCGTCTCGGTTTGGTCCGGACCGGCCGCGTACACCGTGACGCTCTCTCCGTCGAGTGGCAGTTTCGCGGCTGGTACCCCGGCGATGATCACCGTTACCGTCACGTCAGTCAATGGTTTCAATTCCGCCGCCGGCCTGGCGTGCGGCACCCTTCCACAGAACACCACTTGCACGTTTTCATCCACGAGCATTACGCCAACCGTCTCAGGGACGGCAACCTCAACGCTTACGATTGCAACGGACGTGAAGGCGGACTCCGCAACTCTTCGATCAGAGAACTCACGATCGACACCCGCGCGCTCGCCTTTCCAGGGTCCGATTGCCATTGCGGGCGGGCTGGCGGCATTCTTGATGTTCCCGCTGTTCGGCAGAAGAAATCGAAAGGTTCGGCGTCTTCTGCTCGCCGCGAGCAGCGCGATCTTGTTCGCCGTAATCGCGTTGAGCGGGATAAGCGGCTGCGGCGGCAGTGGGCCTAAAACACCCAAAGGAACCTATCCGATCCAAGTGACTGTTACCGCTGGTTCACTTACACAAACCGCCACGTTTTCACTCACAGTTCAATAGGCGGGTTGAAGCAAGAAACGCAGTCAAGGCCGGACAGCACTCCTGTGCGACCTTGACTCAAGATTGGTCCTGCCGCTCAATTGGCCCCAGCAGCGTTTTTCTCCATCGGTACTGATAAGTCAGCTCTCGAACGTTTTTCTGGATCCCAGTGGAGTTCCGGGCGAGTCACCGGCTATCCGGACAGAACCTGAAAACGCGGTAATGTCCGGTTAGGTGACATACCGACCTAAATCAGTCGGGCTGACCGCAGCCAATTGAAGGCTTTTGGTTGATAGTGAATTATTCGGTCTGCACTGCGGTAACTTCTGTGAAGTCAATCCCTGGTCGTCCATTGCGCTTTTCGCAAACGCCTTCGAGCTGCTTCCACACAGCGCGAACCTCCGGCGGGGCATGGTCAGGGATCTCGGGACTCCTCCATGTAAAAATCTCGACAAAATACGGAAGACCGCCGGAGTCAAGACCGCGAACCACAACGTGTGGCCTCTCAAGAACAAGATTGAGACGACGGTAAATCTCCCAGGTCTTAGCGCTCAATTCCGAGTATTGGTTCTCCATGCCAGGCTTTACGTGCGCGATGCTATAGATCGTCTCGGTTCCGGGACCGGGCAAGTCCGACGTTTTCTGAGCGGGTGCCCGCAACCCGCCGATAACGGCCACAACAACTACGGTGATTAAATGCAAAATTTGCTTCGTCATATCAGCCATTCTGCCCGGGCAACGATCTATGATTCTTTCGCGATCTTGCTAAATTGTGCGGCGATAACGAGAAGGCGTCATTCTGTAGTAATGCCGGAAGAGATTGCTGAACGACGACGTTGTTTCGAACCCGACATCGAGCGCAATGTCGGTAATGCTCGTTTTCGTATAGCGAAGTAAGCGAGCCGCGACTTCGAGACGCTGACGAGTCAGGTATCGATGCGGAGTTTCTCGGAAAGCCTGTGTAAAGCTACGGTGAAAGTGGAAAGGGGAAAGACATGCTGCCGCGGCAATGTCCTTGAGGCTGGTTGGGTTTTGCATGGACGCGAGCATGAAATCACGACCGCGCAGCAAGCGGCGATACACTTCTTCGCGGGTTGCCGGCCGAGCAGCAGGAAGCCGGTTCAAAGCGCGAAACGCTTCGTGTCGTTCTCGCACCATAAGCGCACCGACTTTAAGGAAATGGCACTCCCACGCCTCCTGGGACATTACTTGGGAGGCAAGTTCGCGATGAAAGCTGCGAAGCAAGCTCAATACACCACTGTCTCGTGTTTCTAAACGGTTGAAGAACTCCAAAGGGGTTTGCCTGGAACTTCCGGGAGAATCGAGCAGACGCTCCTCAGACGTCACAATGACCGTATTGATCTCTTCCACAAAACCGCGCTCAAAGAACATGCAGAACGTCGTCACTTGTTCTGTCGAATCGATGGTCAGTGTGTAATGTTGCCGATCGTTAAGAATAAGATATGTGCATTCCTTCACCGCATATCGACGGCCGTTTGTCTCCCAGTCTGCGGAACCTCGGATAACGCTCTTCAGTGAGAGGCTTCCCTCAAAGTCGCCCACATGATACTTGGTTCCGGAGCCGGATAGGACGGCATTTCGCCTTCCGATCATTTCGCTCGCGGGATTGATCAGCACAGTCATAGGTTTCATTCGTGGGAGAGCATTTCAGAGAAGTTCCATATGTATCTCTGCTCCAAGACCCTTTCTATCGCAAACTGGGCTGAACTGTCTGCAACTTGGTGTAGTTTCTGATTCACCGGCTATCCAGACAGAACCCAACCCATAAAGGGTAATTTCCGGATAGCCGACAATACACCCAGAACCATCACTGAGTCTCTTGCAATGTTGGCGACAACCGAGATTTATCACTCGTTGAGTTGCCAGCAATCGGCATCGAAACGACCAAGAGATTCGGAATCAATCCGAAGAAAACAAGTGTTCAACGACCACGGCAAAACGGCGTGGCGGAGCGATTTTTCGGAAATTGCCTTCGCGATCTGCTTGATCACGCGATCGTGCGAAACCAACATGATTTCGAACGCCTGATGACGGATTACGTCCGCTATCCCCACGATGACCGGACTTATCTAGGATTGAACAAGCAGACCCCGATTCGAAGCAAAGCGCCAATTCAAAGGCCGGCGAATGCGAACTTCTCTTCGATGCCCGGGCTTGGTGGTGTGCACCACCGATCCAACTTCGCCTCTTCGGCCCGACCGATCTTTTGGGTTGAAGCAGCGCAACATGGAACCGAAGCCGAATGTGCTTGGTTGGCCGCTCCTCGTGCAGATTTCGATCTTTTTGCAAAATCGGGCCACGCCCTTTCAAGCTTTACCGCACCACAACTGCGCGCGGTATCAGTTAAGAGTCGGGCAATTCTGCAGCCGGGATTCATTTTGGCGAGACACGCCTTATCGAAATTCCACCTTTGCTCCGTTGCCGTCATCCGCCATAAGGAAAACCACTTCTTGCTTGCCTTGGCTCCTCCTCGCGGCAACTTTTTGTCCGTTCACTAGAACCTCGCCAGTCTTCGGTGTCCACCCGTAGATCTCGACGCGTATCTCCTTCCACCACGCGCGAAACGATCCTTGGTGCGAGCCGATTTCGAGTTCCATGCCTTGCGGCGTAATGCGGCAACCGAAGTTCATCCTCAAATAGGCCCCCTGTTGAAAGGCATAACTTTTGCCATCATCCATATAAAGGCTTCCTGTGCATGGGGCGCCCACGTAAATGCGCAATGTGAGCGGTCCCTGCGGAGTTTCGTCGGTGCTTTGGACGAGCGGCGCCATGGGCAGAATCGCTCCGGAGCGCACGAAGACAGGTAGCTCGTCGAGGCGCGGAGTCACGTTAACAGCCAAAGGCTGCACCGCCTTCTCTTCAGATGCCGAATCAACCGACGTTGTAACGGGTAGCGGAAGAGCATGCGCGCGAACACGCTCGCCGGTCCAGAAATCGTACCAGCCAGATCCGGGTAGTTCAGCCTGGTACTCGTCCAGCTCTTCGGGAAACGACGGAGGCGCGACGAGCAAATCGGGCCCAAGAAGAAACTCGCCGGCGGCGGCCGCATCCAAATCAATCGGATGCCGATCGGGCGTGGCATCAGGAAATTCCAGGAAAAGCGGTCTCTCCAACGGAAGTCCTGTGCGCGACGCTTCTTCGGCAAGTGTATAGAGGTATGGCATCAGTTCGTATCGGGTCTCGATGAAATGCCGTCGAATAGCCTCCTGCGCTGCCCCACCGACCCACGGCTCCTTGTCGCCTGTGCCTTTCTCGCTGTGATCGCGATCGATCGGCTGAAAGCTGGCGATTTCGATCCACTTCGTCAACAGATCGGGAGCGGGAGTTCCGGCGAACCCACCTACGTCTGCGCCGCTCAATGCGAAGCCGCTGAGCCCGAGATTCTCCAGCATCGGCGTGGTCATGCGCAGATGGTTCCAACTGCTGCTGTTGTCCCCGGTCCAGGTCGCGGCGTACCGCTGACCTCCCGCATATGTGGCCCGCGTCAGCACAAAGGGTCGGCTATTGGGATCGAGCGTGCGCAAACCGTCGTATGTGGCGCGTGAGTTCTCCATTCCGTAGACATTGTGAATCTCGGCATGCGTGGCAGTGCGCGGGGCAAAGCCCGGCTCGTCGATGCGATGCACCACATTTAAAGGCATGGTGAACGTGAGCGAATTGAAGATCTCCGGCTCATTCATGTCATTCCAAAAACCATCTGCACCGTCGTCGTGAAATTCGCGATAGAGCGATCCCCACCACGCACGCGTCTGCTGACGGGTGAAATCTGGGAAAACGCTGGGCCCCGGCCAAACCGCGCCGGTGTAAACCGAGCCATCTGAATTCTTCACGAAGTGATCGCCGGCCAGGCCGGAATCATAGGGCGCATAATCCGGGCCCGGAATGTCGGCGATGTGCGGATCGGTGATCATCACCAAATGGAAGTGCTTCGCCTTCATTTGCGAAATCATTCCGCGCAGATCGGGGAAGTCTGCTCGATCAAGGGTGAATGGCCGCTTCTTATCCTGGTAGTCGATGTCCAGATACATGACGTCCGCCGGAATACGGTCAGCGCGCAGGCGATCGGCAATTTCAAGCACACGCGACTGGGGCGTGTACGTGTAGCGGGACTGCTGGTAACCAAGGGACCACAAAGGCGGAAGCGGTGGCGTTCCCGTGAGCCATGCATACGTTTCCACTACCTGCTTGGGATCGGGCCCATAGAAAACGTAATAGTCCACTGGGCCGGCTACGGCCCCGAAGGAATAAACTTCGGGCGATTCCTTTCCGAAATCGAAGCTGGTTCGCCAGGTATTGTCGAGAAGCACGCCCATCGCCTGCCCCGCGCGATACGCCATGAAATACGGAATGCTCTTGTAGAGCGGATCGGTGGACTCCTGGAAGCGATAGGCATCGGTGTTCCAGAGTGTGAAGGCCTCGTTGCGGCGGTCGAGCGGTCCCGTCTTGTCGCCCAGGCCGAAGAAATGCTCGTCGCGCGGCATCGTCTTAGAGATGCGAAACGAAGCGCCATTGAATTGCACCGCCAGCGCATCCTGCTGCAGAATTTCTCCTGTTAGATCCCGGACGGTGATCTTGAAAGAGTGTGCATCGATGGCAACAATGAGTGCCTTCGTGCGGAATCCGAAATGATCTGCGGTGTTGTCAGGGGATACGGCCACGGCCGAATGTCGCGCCGTGGCCAGCACAGCCCACGACGCATCCTCAGGCGGCGTAATTCCACGCCAGACGCGAATGCGCAGAACGTCATCGCGCAGCGCCGTAATCTCTTCGTTCAATCCCTCACAGCGTATTTCGATTCCGTTCGGAAGCCCACTGGCAGCGACCTGTGGAGCAGTCGCCGCCGAAGTCGGCTGCGCTCCGACCATCGCAGAAGCCGTCAAGGCGATCATCGTTGCAATAAGAGTGCGGTAGAAACGCATGAATGACTCCTGGATGAAAAACAGTTCGAAGGACTGAGAGGATGAGTAAGAGAAGATGGGACGAGACGGTGTCAGGGTGCACCGGGCCGGCTAGCAGACGACTCCAGCGGCGCCAGGTCGGGATCCTGAACCTGCTTGAAGCCTCGGACGTCGCGCTGTTGTTTGATCGTCTTCATGCGATTGAGCGCATCGGTCGCATCCTTGGTGTCGCCAATCTGGCGGTAAAGGCGAGCGAGCAAGTATTCGATCGAACCGTCTTCATCACTTGCTGCTCCAAGCTTGAGTTGTTCGATTGCCTCTTGGCTTCTGCCGGTTTCCGCGTACACCTTGCCCATGAGGGCGTGAATGCGCGGAAGCATCTGCGGCTTGCCGCTGAGACTCCTGTTGAGATACGGCTCAGCCTCTGCGTACTGGCGCTGGCCGACCAGTGCCTCGGCCACAATAAGGTTCAATTCTGGATCGTTCGGGCTGCGCAGCAGTGCTGCCTGAGCAATGTCCATTGCGCCGGCGGAATTGTTATTGCTGAGATAGACGGTCGCCAGGCCGAGCATAGCGGCGGGATCGCCGGGAGCGAGGGCCAGCGCTTTCGAGTACTCGGCCTGCGCATCGTCCGGCCGATCCAACTGGTGATAAATATCGCCGAGGAGGACGTGGCTTCGCGGAGAGTCGGGCTCAAGGTCCTGAAAGCGCGCCAGAGATTCAAACGCCAGCCGTTCATTGGCCTGGATCGACCAATAAAGCGCCTCGAGCGAATGCGGAGACTGCGCCAGCAAAATGCTAGCCGCGTTGGCCGAACCTTGATTGTCGCCGGTGAAGAACGCGCAGGCTGCAAGAAGGCGCAACTGAGGCGCGCTCAGAGCCGCAGGTTTTGCGCCGAGACGGCGGGCGCACTCTTCGAAGTGTCCCGCGTCGTAGTCCTGTTGCGCCGTGCTCCCCGCGCCTTCAGATGCCACGGCGACCGACTTGGCCACTGCGGACGGCACCACACTGGGATCTGTTGTCGCTTGGCCGGAGAGATTGAAGGCAACCATCAGCGCGTTGCTCAAATCCGGCGGTAATTCTCCGTTTACCCCGCCCAGCAATGCGCCGGCAACGCCTGACGCCTTCTCCGCCGGCAAACCTTCCAACAGGACCGCAGCGTTCGACTCGACGAAACCATGGTCGCGCTTCCATAGTTCATTCAGTAGCTTCACGGCCTGCGCGACCTCTCCGCCATCAAGGGCCAGCCTCGCCTTGCCCAGAATCGCCAGACCGCATTCCGGATGTGCTGCAAGTTCGGAGGAAAATGCTGCGCTCGCACCGTCATGATCGCGAGCCCTCAAAAGTGCAAATCCCCATTCCGATCTGAGGCACGGAGGCTGATCCCTGGCATCGAGCAGCGTTTTATAAAGGCTCGAGGCTTCGCTGAATCGCGCCTGCTTTGCCAGCGATTCGGCATAGAGCGCGCCCGAGAACGGCGACTCCTTGCCTTCTTCCGACATCGTGCGCGCCTCATCCTCCACCTCGTCGAGACGGGCGATGCCCAGAGTGAACCATGCAGCGCCGAGCTTGGGATCGAGAGAAGTGGCTCGCTCAAGTTCGTAAGCAGCCGCCTGAAATCTTCGGAGCTCAATATACGTGCGGCCCAGCGCCAGTGGAGCCTGCGGATCGTTTTTGTCTAGTTTCTCCGACGTCAGCAAATAGGGGACCGCTTCCTGCGCCTTCCCAAGGTGCGCGCTGTCGATCCCAATGAAAAGATTGGGTACGTACAACGAAGGATTGAGATGGCGGGCGTGCTGGAAACTCTCAATCGCCCCTGCTATATCTCCGCACTCGTGCTGCATCAGTCCGAGATTGGCCCAGAGCTGCGCCATGTTCGGCTCGATTCTCACAGCCTGTTTATAGTCGTTGGCCGCGGCCGTATAATCTCCGGCTGCCTGAGCCTGTTGAGCTTCGGCAATCACGGATTCCAGGTTGGGGGCTGGCGTCTGCTGGCCGAATCCGTTCATGGATCCGGCCAGCAGAACGAGCAGGAGTTTGGCGGAATGGTTCACGTTTGGGCTACCAGTAGAATTTTCCCGCCCACTGGACGACTCTGCCGGGGAACGCAGTTGTGATGAGACCGAAACTTCCGGGGCTGTACAGGCTCATATTCCCCGGTCCCGGGGCATAGAAGTTCGGATGGTTGAAGGTGTTGAAAGTCTCAAAGCGGAATTGAGCCCTCATGTTCTCCCCAATGTTCCAGTTCTTCTCAAGAGCGCTGTCCCAGTTCGTAAAATGCGGTCCGCGAAGATCCGAGAGATAGCGCGGAGCGTTGCCGAAACTGCCATATGGCGCATAGGCGAAAGATGCGATGTTGGCCCAAGAGTTGGGCACAGTGCTGCTTATTTTTTGATTTGCCGGTTTCGGATTCGAAACGACATCCGGCCTGGGATCGCCGCCATAGGAGTTCCACTGGTTTCCGAAGACGCTCA
>CAZVYV010000003.1:0-42717 GCA_964630985.1 uncultured Occallatibacter sp. | reverse complement strand
GGGCGCCGACAGTTACTTTCGGGCTCTCCTTCGACGCTGCTTGCATTTGACCGTGAATCCAGGGATAAGTCTTTGACAAACCCTCGAAGAGACTCTGCCTGGGCTCCCAGCCGAGTTCCTTGCGTAACAGTTTGTTGTCGGAATTTCTGCCTCGCACACCGGTCGGTCCCGGAATGTGTTTGATGGACAGTTTCTTCCCGGCTATCTTCATAACCATCTCGGCCATCTGATTGATGGTGACCATTTCCTCCGATCCGATGTTGACCGGACCCTGGAAAGAGCCTTCCATCAGCCGGCGGACAGCTTCGATGCATTCGTCGATGTAGAGGAACGACCGGGTCTGCAGGCCGTCGCCCCACACTTCAATCTGTCCTCCATCCGGTTGTTCACCGACCTTGCGCATGAGTGCGGCCGGGGCCTTTTCTTTCCCGCCCTGCCAGGTGCCCTCGGGGCCGAAAATGTTGTGGAAGCGGGCCACCCGAACGTTCAGTCCGAAGTTGCGCGCGAATGCCAGATACAGCCGCTCGCTGAAGAGTTTCTCCCATCCATATTCGCTGTCGGGAGCGGCAGGATACGCAGTTTCCTCGGCGCACTTAGGATTGTCCGGATCTTCCTGATTATAGGCCGGATACATGCAAGCGGAAGACGAGTAGAAAATCTTTTTTACCTTGCGATGTACGGCAAAATCCGCCGCGTGGAGATTGATCATTCCCGAGTTATGCATAACGTGGGCATCATTCTCCCCGGTGAAGATATATCCAGCGCCACCCATGTCCGCGGCAAATTGATAGACCTCATCCATCCCCTCATCAAGGATTGCTTCCCAGCTCTCGCGAAGGCGCAGGTCGGCGATCACGAAATCATTCGCTTCCGACGAACTGTATTCAGTGTGCTTCAGGTCCGCTCCTCGAACCCAGTAGCCTTCTGCTCGTAACCGCTTCACCATGTGGCTTCCGATGAAGCCACCTGCGCCACAGACCAGTGCTTTCCTGATTGCCATGAAGTTCTTCTCCTTTTTGAGTGGATTCTAACTGCAGATTGTATAGAGATAAGTGTTACGCAAAGACTTTTCCGTACATCTTTCGTGGGAGGACGCGCGTGCTGACTGCCCGCATTGAAAGTTACGACAAGTCTCTTTCGATTTCATTTCCGAATTTGAACATGATTCAAAGGACAATCTTCCTGCAATAAAATGCCTCAGCGTAACTGCTGGGTGCGTTGCACTCCATGCCGCGCAGCCGCATCAGGGATTGAAATGTTGATTCATCGAACCAATTCTTGCTGCGCTGTGTTGCGAACGAGTCCATCAGGTGACGGACCTTGGTCTCGCAGGTTTCCTTCGTCAGAGGGACAAATACGGAAGGCCTCCCCATATCGCCGTCGTACTTGGGAATCTCGTATTCCAGAATGAAATGATTGCGGAAGGTATTCCAGGTCAGCTCAGACAGCAGACGATGGTCCTGGTGCGCATCGTGTGGCTGGTGGGTGAAGATAAGGTCCGGCGAAACCAATTGTTTCAGCTCTTCGAAAACGGCTTTCACCTCGGAGCCGTTATAGGGCATGAAGCCATCGCGGAATTCCTTCAGGATGAGACGTTCGATACGCGAGCCGGCAAACAACTCGGAGGCGCGCCGGGCCTCGGCCCCGCGAACACCCGTGGCGCTGAAAACGACCCAGTAAAAGGTAGCACCGCTGTATTCCTGGATCAGGCGCAGAATCGTGCCGCCACAGCCGATTTCAATGTCATCGGAGTGCGAACCGAGACAGAGAATCTTGAGCGGTCGATCCTTTTTGAGACCCAAATCGAGCTGAATCATAGAGATCCAGCCTTACCAAAGTGCGGGGTGCGATCGCTGAATAGATTGATTCGATTCGACATTATCAGATATCCTTGAGTGCATCTGACCGATTGAAGTGGTGCGAAAGCGGCAGACCAATCGGAAGCCATAGGATCCATGCATCCAATTCGGGGTGCGGGGCGTTGGCACAGTAGATTTCCGGTCCCTCCTGACCCGAGCGCGGAGGGTATTCGCTGAAGATTATGCATGAATTTGAAGTGAGGCTCCAGCTTTCTAAGATACGCAATCCTGTCGACCCCTACACCGGTAGGAACATAGGATATGCACCCGCAAACTATTGAGCACCCGAACCGGAACAAGAGGACCAGCCATGAGTTTTCTCCGCCTGTCCGCCATCGCACTTTTCGCGCTCCCCGTCGCGGCGCAGAACCACTACTACACGACAACCTTCCCGGCGACAGAGAATCCGATTTGCCAGGCAGGGAGTAGCGGATGCGTCTGGACCAATGGCGCGTCGACCGGTGTCAACTGGGGCAATTGCCAAACCAAGCCCGGATTGGCCTACGGTACGCTCGTGAATGGCGCGCCACCCTATAACGACTCATCTTGCGTTGTGAACGGAACCTGGACCTCGAACCAATCGGCGCAGGCCACAATCGCCATCAACGCGACTGACTCCTCTTCGCAGGAAGAAGTAGAGCTTCGCCTCAATACAACGATCGCCGCGAACAACATCACAGGCTACGAGGCAGATGTCAGTGTCCTGAATGGAAACCTGTATCTTGTCTGGGCTCGGTGGAATGGACCGCTTAACAGTTATTGCTACATCCACAACGGGACGTGCGACTCCAGCGCGACCACGGTACAGATTCAAGTCCACAACGGCGATGTGCTGAAGGCCACGAACGTCAACGGCACGCTGACCATGTATCTCAACGGCACATCGGAGATCACCGCTTACGACACTACTTTTACGGGTGGTTCGCCGGGAATGGGTTTCTGGAACGTAAGTGGGACAGTTGCCGATCTTGCGCATTATGGCTTTTCGAGTTTTACTGCCTGGGACAGTGCTTATAGCGGTACACAACCAAGCGGTCCTACGAACCTCACAGGGTCTGCGGTGGTAAATTAATCGCCGTTGCCGCGCTCTTTTCAAATCAGACCCCGCTTTGCCGTGTCCGTCCGTTCTTTTCCTTTTTGGCAGATTCGCCTGACGCGTTTGGTAAATACTTTTTGGCGATGAAGTAGGGCAGAAGAACAGCTTCCGCGACGAACGGGAGCGGGTCACTCCAGCTAAAGACAGATTCCACCCGAGTGGCGCGAAGAGACTTCATATAGTCTCTGAGGCTCAGGCTTCCATTCACGAAATCTGATATAGCAGTGGGAACATCCGTAAGAAGACGCATCCATCCGGCGCCTGACTTGGCGTGCGTTGGTTCTATTGGCAGGCCGAGTCTGTCAGCATACAGAAGATACGGGAAGTCGACTCCGCAAGCAGCTCCCAGGATATGAAAGCCCCATGCTCGAGCGTTCACGTCGAGGAGCTTGTACTGCCCGTCTCGCGAATCCCGCTTGAATTCGATTTCGACGATTCCGTGGAAGTTGATGGCCTTCAAGAACCGCTCCGACAGCTCCTCGATCTCCGGAGCGTCGACTGTCTCAACATACGTCGCTGCGCGGCCGAATTCGCGCGGGTGTTGGCGTGCGCGCCGCGCTGTCAAGGTGCTGTGGGGACGCCCATTGCGAACGAAGGCGCAATAGGAGTATTGGTCGCGACCGCCTCCCGGGATGATTTCCTGGATAAGGATTTCTTCCGGCTTGATTTGCCGGCTGGCTTTCTCATAGAGCTGATTGAGCTGCTCGACAGTGTCGGCGCGCCAGGCTTTTGCGCCGGTAGCGTAGAAGAAATTCTCTTTCACCGCCGGTTTGATCGCCAGGGGCAAATGAGAGTAGAGTGAGGATAATTCGCCGGCATTTTTCGGATTGAACGTCCTAGGACACGGGATACCGAGAGTCTCTGCCAATTCGTACGTCTTCTTTTTGTCCCATGCCCACTGGACACTCTCCCATTCCCCTGTCGTCACACTGAAGAATTCGGCGAGCTCGGCCCGGTAGCGCGAGAATGCGGCAACGGTTTCATCCCGAGTAGGGACCAATACCCAATTCCGCAAATTGAATCGACGGCCCACTTCGAGAACGGCATCGACGGTCTTACGTTCATCCAGGATGTTTTCCACCCGGATCACGCGTTTTGCAAAGCGAGAATAGCGTGAAATGCACGGCTGGTCATCGACCACGTACACGGGGATTCCACGGCGACCGAAGCTGCGAACCACGCCTAACCCAGGGTGGTCTCCGCCGACAACAAGAACGCCCAGAGGCGTCGTTGGAGTTACGCCGGCGATGGCGCCGACCTCGTACTTCTCTTCGACATGGGCGACACTCTGCATATTTTCGTCTACCTGCACTTCAGTTCCCATGGCGGCGAAGCCAGGATGCGAGCTCCCTCGATGCGAAATCAGTGCCGGTAACGAAATACATCAGTGGGCCGAACTTGCGGGTCGACGTCGCACCAATGAAGTGGAGACCTGGCACTGAAGTTGCGAACCCAGCAGTGACGTCGGGATATCCATCTAACTGACGAACCTCCTGGACTAACTCGGGTGCGAGGAATTTGTACTTCGCGATATCCACCCGGTAACCGGTAGCCAATAGAACGTGATCCACACGCCGCTCGCTGCCATCGTCAAGGACGAGTTGAACCTCGCCGCCAACTTCCTTTGCTGACGCGACCGTTCGCCCCGTCGATATCTTCACATCCTTAAGCCGCGGAATGAGCCACGGAGCGCCGGCCGAACGGACCGCGCGGGTACGGATCCGGTCCTTAAGCCCCATCGGAACGTGGTACACGAGGTTGGGATAGGCGACGAGGCGGCTCACCCCGATGGGGCCGACGTCGTGTTTGGAATAGAGAACGTTGGAGATCGGTCCAAGCTGATGCAACCGGGGATGCATCCCTATCCAGCGAAGCTCCTGAATCCTGGCAATGACCTCGACATCGATTCCCATTTCGTGAAAGATGGCCGCCGATTCGAGAGCGCTCTGACCGGCTCCGATCACGGCGACCCGCTTACCCATTCCACTGAACTTTCGGCCCTCGTAACAATGCGACGCTCTCTCAGATGGCAGATTCGCGAAAACCTCGGGAGTTTTCCTGAACGGCCCAATTCCCGCCGCGACCACAACGCGCCGGCTACTGATGACTTCGCCGTCAGCGAGAGTGAGCTTAAAGCCTGACCCGTTGCGGCGAACCTCGGTTATGCTCCGCTGGTCGAGGTTGCAGGCATTCTGCTGCTGAAACCACTTTCCGTATGCAACAAAGGTCTCCCATGCAACACGCTTGACCGCCTTCGTTCCGCTGGCGTCCTCATACGCTTCGAGCGTAAACGAAGAGCTGGGATCTGAAATCGTGGATGCTGCCCTGGGCGATCTGAGAAGCATTCCTGACGGCATGCCGTTGGCCCAAAAGTTCATCGGGTCACCGAAAACCGTTGGCTCCATGCCGGCAGCGCGAAGATGAGCGGCCGCGGAAAGGCCATAAGGGCCGGCCCCAACTATAGCGACTTGGCAATCTGTTGACTTAGCTGTCATTGTTCATTGTCCTCTAAATGAATATGGGTAATGCCGTTGCACATTAAACTAAACCGCGTCTCACCGGGTCCCAGACCTCCATCAACAGAAAGGGACAAAAGCGCAGCCATGATTTTCGAAAGGCTAGCTTGCGGACGGACAAACCTCGTACTCGGCGCCTTGCGCGCCCAACGGCCCCCGCCGGCTGGAAACTTCCGGAGACAGAACGAGCTTGCCATTCACTTCGCTGGCAAACGCGATGCGGGCACGTTCGCTTCCTGCCCCTTCGATACGCCAGCCATTGCCGTCCTCCAGCAATTTCATCCCTGCCCTTTGCCTCCACCAATGGTCGACTTCACTCGGAGTAGTTATCCAGGCATTGCTTTCCCCGCGGAGCTGACCAAGATACTCCAGTAACTCCCGATACACTCCGAGCTCCCTCGGAGTAGTAACGTAGTCCGGGTGGACAATGAAACTCATACATCCATGCTTCTCCATGATGATCTTTGTTTGCTGCTTCCAGAGGCTGATGGAATAGTCATGAAGAATGTGAAAAAGTGTGTAGTCCTGCACTGTCGTTACAGGAATTTCAAGCAGATGGTCGAGGAAATAAGGCATCACAGTGCAACAGCCGCCACGTTGAGGGTCCAAGTGGGCAACGTTGGGAACTGACATGTCGAAGGAGAATTTCAGCGCATCGTACCAAAGCTGTTTGCGATACAAAACGGCAGCCCGAAACCCCTTGGCCCGGAATTCCTTCCCGTAGGAATTAATCTTCGCAGCACGTTCGAGAAACTGATTGCGATCTCGATAGAGGTGCCCATCGTGGTTCAAATCATGGACTGCGATCTCGAAGCCGCGCTCGCGAATATTCTGCAGGAACTCAGCCCCAACCAGATAGCGATCTTCCGGGATGATCTGAAATGACGCTTTAATGCCGAAAGCATCGTCAATCTCCATCAGTGCGGGGCAGTAATCCCGGCCTAATCTGGTTTCGACGTCGTGCGTCATGATGACACAACTGGACTTGGCGTCCGGCCAGAACCAAATAAATGGAATCCTGTTTGCTCCGCTGGCTTTCAGAGAGAGCAACATGAGCTGCTCCATCAGATTGTCAATCGAACAATCAACTGGCCAGGACGGAAAAGCAAGTTTCTCCCATCCTCTCAAGTGAAGCATTTGCAAATGCCTGCGGACCGAGACCGGCAAGATCGGACGAAGAAAATAATAGATCCGCGTTAACGCTGACAAGGAGCCCTGGCGCCATTCGCCCACGTACGCCTCGCGACGCAGATTGTCTGCAACCTCCGCAGGATTGAACGGCAGATACGCAGTTCCATCCTTGATCACAACGCCAGAAAGCGCATCATGAAGAGCTTCAGAAGGATCTGGCGAGGGCAGTTGCCCTTCATAGGCGCCGAAGCACGTCGAATTCTCGCCGAAGCGGAAATAGCCGCTCGCGGACGGAGCGGCGTCCGTCCATCCGATCTTGTCGTATTGATCGGGACAACGAAAATATTGGCACAGACCGCTGTTCATTTTGTATCCGCACCACGCGGGAAAATGGATCGGCTCGAGTCGGGCCGCATTCAGAGAAGTTTTTGCTCGGGAAGACCGTCGCCGCACATCGGCACGCTTCGATTCCCGGGAACCGGAAAGTACCTGTTTTGTCGAAACACCCTTGGCCCGACTTCGTTGAACTAAAGAACTGCTGCCAAATCTTCCTCGGCGGATTGTTTTTGCATCAATCCGCGAAGAAGACCGCGATAGAAAGATTTCTTTCCGCCGACAAACAGGAGCAGCGCGGCATATGTGATGAAAAGGATTGCACATTCCAAAACAAGCCGCGGCAGCGGAGATAGTATATGGCGGACGAGCAGACTTACGCCAAAGGCGAGGCCGGCAGAAGGAATGACTGATGCCAGGGGACGACTAATGACGCGCAGGATATCCATGAAGGAAAACACCGTCCCGTGAATGCACCACAAGATAGCTGGGATGACCCAAAGAACCATGACTGTGGAATAGGCAATCGCCACTCCCTTAGGGCCATAAGGCAGACCGCAAAAGTAACTTGCTATCATCACCGGGCCAATAACAAGAGCGATCTTCAGTCCCCGACTTACAAGTCCGAGCGAAGTGAGCAGCCATCCCAGCGGGTTGGCGATGGCGAAGACCAGAATTGTGGGCGCCAGGAATCCAAAAATTGGGATAGCTTGCGTCCACTTCGGTCCCAGAAGCACGACAACCATGTCGCTCGCGAAGAGCCCGCAGGCAACCGTGATCGGCACAGTGCACGCAAGCACAAGAGAATACCCCTTGAGGAAGTAATTCTTCAGGCGTACCGTGTCGTCCTGCACTCGAGACAGGGCTGCAAATGCGACTTCTCCGACCGCGGTGTTGAGATTGTCGGTCGGAATTCTGATCAACTGATAGGCCCGGCCATAAATCCCAAGAGCCTCTGCGCCCCAGAATCTCCCCAGGAGCACCTTGTCAAAGTTCGAGGCGATGTAGACAACAAAACTGTTCAGGGTTAGAGTGCCGCCGAAACGCATCATCGATCGGAGACCAATCCCCCTGCTGGGAAGTCCTGGCACCCACCTTGTAGCCAGCCATAAACCGATGGTCGACGCAAGAGGAAGGCAGACGGTCATAACGACGAGTGCCCAGTATCCATACCCTGCCATCGCTACCCCAATGGCGAGGGCGGTGCTGATAACCAGTGAGACAAAATCTACAAGAGCCAGCGCGAAAAAGCGCATTTCACGCTGCAGAATCGCGGAGTGTTGGACGCCTGCCCCGTTAAATAAAAATCCGACTGCCACGATGGCTGTAACGAGAGCGAGCCGGGGCTCACGGTAAAACATGCTGACAAAGGGAGCGGCTATGACCGTAATCACTGTGAGAATAAAGCCAAAGAGAAGATTGATCCAGAAGAGAGTCGAACTCTGGGCCTTCGATACCGACGGCATCTGAATTGCGGCGGCTGAGAGCCCAAAGTCGCGGAAGAGACTGAGAACACCCGTGAACGCCGTCACCATTCCGAGCAACCCAAAGTCTTTCGGGTTCAATAAGCGCGCCAACACCATGACGGAACCCAGGCGGAGAGCGAAATTAGCCGCCAGAGAAGCGGTTCTCGCGTAACCGCCGGAAATCGTTTTCTGCTTTAGGTTCTTCATTGATTCGTCATTCGAGTCTCACAACCTAAAGCATCGAACGCAGCCAGGAAGGGGCCTGCGCTTCGCATGATTGCTGTATGGGCGGGCGAGGATGGTATAGGCATCAGCATTTCTGCTCTGCCAAAGCGGCCGGCACGTAGATTCGGAATGGTTCAAAAAGGCTGTGGCGTTTCCGATGCCTTGGAACCGTCGCGGAGAGACTTGGCGAAGTCGCGAACAGCGGTCAGCGGGCGCAGAAGGCGAGCCAAACCGGGATTGAAGATCGGAAGCGTATCGAGACGGCGGGATAGCGACGCGCGCCCCAAGGGGACGCGGAGATGGCCATTCCGCAACAGACGCGTCGCGTCTGCAGTACCGATGCACGTATTGAGGCCGTACAGTTCCTGGTTGTTTCGACCTTCGGGACTCACAAAACAATCCTTCAGACCACCCGCAAGATGCCCGTAGTCGTGGTTCTGGTGGATCGCCAGGAGATCGTGTGTGGCGTCGACGACAGCGATTCCCCGCTGACGCGCAGAGTAGATCATCCAGTTGTCCCAGCGAGCCCTTCCGACTACAAAGGGCGGAACATCATCATAGACGCCGCGCGGAAAGGCAAAGTAATCCATCGCCACCCAGTCATCCAGCTTGCCGTCTGCCTTGGCGCGACGCAAAAGCGCGTCCTCCCAGTTCGGCTGATCGAAATCCCATAGCGTGTCCAGATCCAGCAGTGTGCGGCGCCCGGTCATTACAAATTGCGTTTCTGCGCTGGAGACGGACTTTAGCGCCTGGATGAAGGAATTTGTCAGCATGATATCCGCGTTTACAAAACAAGCCAACGGATGCACACTGCGCTGCTGCGCTGCTCGAAACATGGCACTGATAAGCGGAGTCCCGCGATCGGAGCACTCCACCTGAGGGATATGAGTCAATCCCAATTCCGCCGCAATCTCAGCGGTTCCTTCATCGTTTCCGAAGATGATGATTTGAGGTTTGGGCTGGAGCATCGCCCAGCTCTTAATGGCGTTCCGCTGAATCACACCGGAGTGACCCTTGAAGGGTTTGGGTGTTGTAAAGATTGTCACCATATTAACCACCGACCTCTTTCAGTTATTTTCACCCGGGGAAGACCCTGGGCCTCTCGTGCATTACTAGAACCGTCTCGCGATTCTCTCAAGGGTCATCTTGGGATTTAAGATCAGGTCCAGATATTTGATAGTGACGGCCCCCGCGAGTTTTGTTTTTTTCAAAGGATGTCCGAGTTCCTGCAGACGGCGTTTGTGGTAGCTCCAGAACTTCTTCTCTCGGAAGTTCGCCGCGGCGATCCCCAGAAAGGTGTAATACTCGTCCATCAATTCGCCCAGACGCTTCTCGAGCTCTTCCTGGGAAAGATAGATGGGACCATAATTCAGCAGATCGCCGATCTTAGATGGGAGATATGCATTCATTTCCTTAGAAGAAGCAGTAACGGTTGCCTCATGCAGCCGCTCGTGCGACAGCACTTGATGCACAAAGCCGAAATCCGCGTGTTGCAGATGCTCGAAACAAGCACTGACATCGGCTTCGGCCGTCGGGTTCGGGAAGAACTCTTTCGCGTCTCTCACCAGATCGGCTCGATACATAAGGCAGGTCGGAGCACCAAAGACCGACAGAGAAGTGAGCAGATGGGCGCGGCAGATTTCTCTGCCAGACATAAATGTTGTGTAATACGGCAACCCGGTAAAACGCACATACCATCGGTCGCCGCCACCGCTCAGTTGATATGAGCTGACAAGCCCGACCGAGGGGTTTTGTTCGCAAAGAGCGACCATGCGCTCTATGCACTCCGGAAAGATCAGGTCATCGCCGGAGACAACCTTGCAGTACTTTGCAGCTGGGGACATCATGCGAAACGCCGCATTGTGGTTCGCAATGATGGGCAGGAAATCGGTGTTGGTGACGACGCGGATGCGCTTATCCTTGCGCGCGAATTCCTGCGCCACCTCCAGCGTTTCGTCTGTGCTGCGGTTGTTGACAATCGTATATTCCCAGTTGGAATACGTCTGCCGCAGGACGCTTTCAATACATTCCGCCAGTTGCGGACCATTGTTGTACGTCGGTGTCAGGACACTGACGAGAGGTTCCTCGCGCATACTCATCTTGCGGCTTCTCCTACACCCACCGGCTGTAGCGACGAGGGTTCCGTTTGGCCATGATGGTTCACTTTGGGGAACAGCTGGTCAAATTGCTGGGCCAGCGACGACTTATACTGACCGGCTAAAGCAGACATGCGCTCCTTGACGTCGTTTTTATTGGCCATGAGACGGCCGAGGGTGGTCTTTAGCTCGTCGATGTCGCTGGTGCGGATATCGAGACAGTATTCCGACAATCCTAGATCGCGCATGAGGGTTGTCACTTTCGGATGATGGGAGAGCGCGACTACCGGCTTATTCAACAACTGGGCGAAGACAACACCGTGGAAGCGGCACGTCACGATGTAGTCCGTGGCGGCCATTGCGGACAGCAAATCCTCGGTGGATTGGACCGCATTTCGAGCGATCCAGTTGCGATCGCGCGGCGTGTTCCCTGTTGTTTTGAGTAATTCTGTCATTAGATCGTCGATTGCACGCTGATCGATTCGAATATCCGAACTGAAAATTGACAAGCGATGATTCTGCCCGAGCAGCCACGATCCCAATGCGCCGAGCTTGCCAATCAAGGAGTCGTAAGTTTTCTGATCCTTCTCCCAGTAGACGCGGGGATCGCAATAGACCATGGGACAAATGCCGATCACGGCACTCCCATCAGCGCCTCCGGGGGCGGCTCGAAATTTTGAAGTGTCGAGAGAGTAGACACTGTCGGCAAGTGTCTCGGTATTGCCCTTGAATCCGATTGTCCGGACGAGCTGTCTCGAGTCCTCGTCCCGGAATGACACATAACTGGAAAGCTGCAACGCCCGTTTGAAGAAGTATTTACTGAAGGAATGGTTGATAGGCCCTGCACCAACGTTCATAACATAGCATTTGACGCCCGCAAGCCTCGACAGCAGCACCCACTTGAAAATGGTGTAAGGAAAGGCCCACGGTCCACCCCAGGAGTCGAGAAGCTGTCCACCGCCGCAGACGACCAGGAGATCGAGCTTCCGAGCAATCCGAAAAGACTCTACGAGGAACAGACCCTCTTTGAGGGTCGCCTTGGGAAATCGTACAAGTAGAGTATTGAGCGCCCTCAGCACACGAAGCACATTGGGGTATTTTCCGAGGCGGGTCTTAAACCCGCTCTTGTTGGGCACCGTCACTCCCAACGAAGCGCCGGAAGCCTCAGGAGGCAATTTGGAATCGCTGCGGATGGCATAGGAAGGGATTCCGTGTCTTTGCTGAGTATCGAATGGGTTTAGAGACAGCCCAACGAAAGTAGCGTCCGGCCAACGAGTTTTAATGTTCTGCATGAACGCGGTTAGAGTTGCCTCATCACCGAGGTTGCCATGTCCCAGATGGTCCAGGAGACCGATACGTGTGATTCCATGAGCCACTGAATCTATCCCTTGTCGTCCGCCGAAGCAGATCCTTTGAAAATCGGTTCTAACAGAAGATCAACGAACAGCCATCAGGATGCTGACACAGAAGCACTAATGCGCGAGCGCCAGGGCAGACAAGGCCTTATCCGCTGCTTTTTCGCCGCTGATGAAACTCTCGTCGGTCCACATATAGCCCCAGTCACCATAACGCCCGCAGTAGTTGATACCAATGTCGTCGAGATAGCCGTGGACGATCTTGAGTGAACTGGCCCGGTCGAGATCGAAGATAATGTTGGCGTACTTGAGCAACATGGCCTTCTTGTCGAGGATCGTGTCGCTATCGCGGATCAGGCCGACGCGGCGAAGATCGCGAATCACCGGCTCAATCCAGTCATCCGCGTGACCGGTGAATGGCTTGTATTTCTGAGAGAAGTAGACCTCCGCCTGGATATTGCCAGTTCCTGGAGGCGCGTTGCGCTCCGAGAGCATGGACGGAAAGCCGAGGCGGCTGAAGCAGATGTCCGGATCGTAGAAGTAGGTCATATGCGCTTTGGAAATATCGGAGCGGTTGATGCCGATATTCACCAGGACGCAGGTTGAGCAGCTGAGCCGCGATGCGGCGTCGACCACATCCTGCGGCGCGCCCTTGATGATGCGGAGCATGTCGGGCAACGGGACCGAAGAGACAAGCGAATCGTAGCTGGTGACGTGGCCGTTGGAGAAGCGAAGCTCGCGCGCCTTGGGGTCGATGGAGACCAGCTCATGGTCGAGCTTGATGTTGCCCATGGGCACGAATTTGTTGAGGTAAAGGCGGAATCCGCCTTCGCTCGGATAACGGAAGTGCGTAATGTAATGCACCTGAGGCGCCGATGCTGACAGTGCGCCACGGAGCATCTCCTCGAGATTGGAGCGGTAGATGCGCGGCCCCAGCCAGTCGGTGCTCATATTCTCGGCTTCAGTGGTGTGGTACTTGCGGGTGTAGCGCATGGGAAACGATTCGGCAAAGGTCTTGCCGAAGGTGGAATAGAGCCAATCAGCGTAGTTGTTGATGGGCCGTTCCGGGGCATTGTGCACTTCAAGAAAGTCGGTGATGACTTTGATGATGAGCTCTTCAGGCAGTCCGTGCATGTGGAGCTGGACCGGGTGTGGCGGCCAATAGCCTTCCCAGTAGTTATTCAGCGAGATGGGAATGGTCTCGTAGCGGCCACCGACACTCTCGGCAAAGAGCTCCTGAATACGCGTGTCCTTGGTGAAAGAGATATGCGGACCAACGTCAAACAGGAATCCGCTCTCATAGCGGAAAGACATGGTGTGGCCGCCGTAGTACGAGTTCTTGTCGTACATCACGGGGGCGATTCCCTCCTGATGCAGACGGTGAGCGGCTCCGAAGCCGGCCATGCCGGTGCCAAGGACGACAATATTGGGCTTAGACATCTGCTTCATCTTCTCCAAACTGGTGTGGGTATTGCCATCCCCCGATTAGGGGAATGGGGCTGATCCTGAGTAACTTACGACAGGTCACTTTCGGGTCGGGTGACAACGATTTTCAGTTCTGCGTCAGACGCTCATATTCTTCAATTTGTTTCAGCGTGAATTGCCTGAGGTCAGCCGATTCACGAAAAGCCTGATACCACTCGGCGATCCATTCGAGGGACTGCTTGAGCGACAGCACCGGGCGCCAATCAAGATCGGCGGCGGCTTTGGATGCGTCCAGCTTCAGCGCGTGGGCTTCATGCGGATGTGCTCCCGAATCCAAGGTCCACGAGGCCCCCGTACCCCAGAGCTGCACTAATTCGTCAGCAATCCAGGAAACGGGCTGAATGTCGGCGTCGGCCGGACCGAAGTTCCAACCAGACGCGAAACGTGCTCCATTTTCAGCCAGCCGCTCGGCAAGGATAAGGTACCCGCGCAACGGCTCCAGGAGGAACTGCCAAGGACGATATGCAGCGGGATTGCGAATGAGGCACGGCTTGCCGCCGAGAAACGCCCGCATCAGGTCAGGGATAAGCTGGTCCCTGGTCCAATCGCCGCCACCAATTGCATTTCCGGCGCGCGCGCTCCCCAAGGCAACGCCATGATCGGCAATCGTTTCCGGAGAGAAGAAGGAATCGCGATAGGCGCTGGTGACCAGTTCGGCGCAACCTTTGGAATTCGAGTACGGATCATGGCCGCCCATGGGCTCGTTCTCGCGGTAACCCCAGATCCACTCGCGGTTTTCGTAACACTTATCACTCGTGACGTTGACAACGGCGCAAGGCTGTCTCAATTGGCGAACCGATTCGAGCAAATGCACCGTGCCCATCACGTTCGAAGAATAGTTTTGCACCGGATCCTCGTAGCTTGTGCGCACGACGGATTGCGCTGCGAGGTGAAGGACCACTTCAGGCCGGCACTCGGCGATTGCGCTCTTTAGATGTTCGAGGTCGCGAATATCGCCATGGATGGAGCGAATCGAATCGGCGACTCGCGCTTGCTCGAACAGACTCGGCTGCGTGGGAGGGTCGAGAGCGTAACCGGTGACGTCGGCTCCCAGTTTATTCAACCAGAGCGACAACCAGCTTCCCTTGAAACCTGTATGCCCGGTGAGAAAAACGCGCCGGCCGCGCCAAAAGGATGGGTTGACTTTCATCGAGCTCTCGCAACGACCTCAGCCTGGAGCGGCGCTTCTTCCGGAGCCTTGCCGGCAACGGGCCATCGTGCATTCTGCTCACGCCAAAGCGTGGCGGCGATTCCCTGCGGAAGGGCGTCGACATCATCGACGGCGATGACCGAGTCCTTGGCAATGTCTCGCAGCAAGACACACCCCTCAGAAAGGCCAATGGGCAAGGCATTCATGCCGCGAGCCGCCGATTTGTTGTCAATGAGGCCATAGGTGCAGAATCCGCCGATGCCGTCGAGGCGCTCGCCCGCTTTCAGATCGCGCTTGGCCACGCTGACCACTTCGCAGACCGGACCATCAAGCGGCGCAACAGTGGCATCGCGATGAATGACCGCGCGGCCGATGGTGGATGCGATCTGGAGATGAGGAAGATGAAAGGGCGTGTAGAAAACGTAGAAGGGGCCGCTGCCGAGTTTATAGTACGCCAGCTGCTCCATCTTCAAGGGCATTGTTTCATGGATGATTGCAAAGGCTCCCGTGTGCGGCGCCGCACCAAGAGCGTAGTCCACAAGGCCGGTTGAGATCATCTCGTCGGCAGGAAGAAGATTGGCTACTTCGCGCACATAACCGCAGGCGGGACCATACATGCCGCGGCGGCCGACTTTGAATCCGGTAGCGTTGGCCAGGACGGTCGCCTCCATCGAGAGCTTGGTTGAATCGGCAAACGAGGTAACCTTGCGAACATCCTGGTTATTCTTCTCAGCGAACGCGCGCTGCGTGTCGGGGTTCCGGTAATAGTCGACCATGCCCTTGATGTTGCCGGCTGCGACGACATTCAGTCCCAGCGTACGCAGGTAGCGCAGCAAGGTCATGGCGACGCCAGGCTCATCGCCATCGGTATGGGTGACGACGACGCCAGCTTGATCGGCCTTGACCTTCAGAATGGGCCCGAGGAGTGAATCAAGTTCGGCGTTGACAAGGACAACATGCTTGCCATGCTTGAAAGCTTCGAGAACGATGCGTGCGGCAGGCTCGACGGTGCCGGTGACCTCGAGAAGCACATCGACGGCGCCGCAAGCGGTCAGTACGGAAGGATCGGTGGTAACCACGGGAACGCCGCGGGCGATTTGCTCTTCGGCTTCGCGCGGTGAACTGACAATTGCACTCGGAGGAAAGCCCGCATCACGGAAGGCGCGTTCCGCGTTCTCCGCGGAGCGATTGGCAATGGCAACAAGGCGCATTCCTGGGACAGGCGTTCCCAACTGAAGCGCGACGGCCCGGCCGGTTGCACCAGCGCCCACCATGGCGACACGAACCGGCTTGCCTGACGCTTCAAGTTTCTGTAAAGCAGTATCGACCATCATATTTTTCTCCACTCGAACGGCCTGAGATGGGCCGCATTGTGATGTTGCGCTGGGGAAACCCTATAAGCCTTTTCGGCCGGTTAGTGACGTACGGTCTTGCGCGATCCGGTGATTCCGTTGCCGACGGCGCTGCGGCGGTCGAGGAACTCCGCGACTGGCACGGGTGCGGGTTTCCTGATGTCTTCAGGGTCCGCGCCATTGTCCTTCCAAAGGTGCCACGGAGCATTACCGCTGCCCCACAGGCTTTCCAACTGCTGCCGATCCTTGAAGGTATCCATGCCGGCCCAGAATCCATCGTAGTTAAAGCCAATGAGCTGCTTTTCGGCAATCAGTCTTTGGAAGGGCTCGATGACCAATTCCTCGCCTTCGCGCATGTAGTCAAAGATTTGCTTCTTGAATGCAAAGTAGCCTCCGTTGATGCGCACCGAGCCGTTAGTGATGGAGTGAACACCGGTGACAAGGCTGCTGCCCGGCTCCGTCGAGACCACGTGATAGCTCAGGTTGGGCAAGACGCACAGGAAGCTGGCGATCTTGTCTTGCTGGTGGAAATGCTCCAGTTGCTCGGGAAGGGGAAGATCGCTGAGGCCGTCACTGTAGTTGGCCAGGAATTCATCCTCGCCGTCCAGGTACTTTTCCGCCGCCCTGAGCCTCTGACCGATATTCGAATTGATCCCGGTGTCAGCAAAGGTGATGCGCCAATCGTGGATATCGCTGTTATAGAGTTCGACCTTCCGGCCGCCCGCGGACAGGACGAAATCGTTCGAAGTGCACTCGCTGTATTCAAGAAAGTATCGCTTGATGGCATCGGCGCCATAGCCGAGGCAGAGAATAAAGTCTTTGTGGCCATAGTGGGCGTAATACTTCATCACGTGCCAAAGCACGGGCCGGTAGCCAATCTGGACCAGGGGTTTGGGAGTATTCTCCGCATCCCGGATACGCAGTCCCATTCCACCGCAAAATAGTACAACCTTCATAACTTGCTCCTTTGCCGCGCGTGCTTCATTTGACGCAACGGTGCAGCGATTGAATTGTTCTATGCTCCGACCAACGGCCAGGACCGATCCTGGTTCGAAACCACAGTCGCATCCAGGGGCCATCGAATCTGAAATGCCGGGTCGTCGAACCTTGCTCCCTTCGCCGCGTCGGAATTGTAATAAGCGGAAGTCATGTAGTGCATTTCCGTGTTGTCGACCAAAGTCTGATATCCGTGCGCGCAGTGCTCAGGAATAAAAAGCATGCGGCCGTTTTCCGCGGTTAACTCGGTTCCAAACCACTTTAAGTAAGTGGGGCTGTCGGGTCTGAGATCGAGCACCACGTCGAACATCGCTCCTTGAGTGCAACGCACAAGCTTGGCCTCAGGCGCAATCGCTGTCTGGAAGTGCATGCCACGCAGCGTCCCCTTCCGAACACTGAAACCCATATTCGCTTGAACGGGAACAAACGAGATTCCGTGCTCGCTGAACTCACGCAGGCACCAGGCGCGCATGAATCTTCCGCGTTCGTCTGCGTGAGGCGCAGGGTCAATTACTTTTGCTGCGATAACATCGGAATCGCGGAAATGCATCCAGTGACCTTGTCGAATCGACAGTGAAAAACTCGTTTATGTGGATTGCTCTATCGATCTTTCGCGAGCTCGTCTGAAGTTATTCAGCTTCGCCGACCTGGAAGGCCGAGGCATACCGAAATGATCTGTCGGCCCGATGATTGTCGAACGGCTCCAGCGTCCAATACTCAATCGGCCAGGCCTCTCGCAATGAGGAATCCCCTTCGTGGACCTCGTGGATCAGCTCCTGGACTGGCTTCCAGCCAAGCGACCGAGCAACTTTCGTTCGTACATCCAGGTCGATACCCGACACGAAGATATGGCCGCCCGGCTTGACCATTCGGGCTATGTTTCTCAGACACGCTTCTGCATCGGCTGGCTGCATATGGCAGAGGAACCGGTTAGCCACGACAATATCCTGAAGGCCAAGAGGGCCAGTCAACTCCGGATCACCGGCATCTCCGCACGACCACGTGATTCCCTCCCGCAGCCAATTACGGACCACTGCCAGATCGCCCTCAACTTCGAACATTTCTGTGAGCTCGTCATTCGTGAGACGCCCGAATATCGAAGCACCCTGGTCCACGCTGGTTTTTCGAATGAGACCTATTGCGTCGGATGCGCTCGCGGGGTTGGGTCGGTTCTCCGGATCAGACTCTGTACGGGAATACACTCCACGCTCCGCGAACTCCACAATCTCCTGCGAAATATCTACAGCATTCACGCGAAGCCGCAGGTCCGGACGAGCGGAGCGAATAGCCCACACAATCGAATACACCTCCGCCCCTTTGCTGCATGCGAGAACAGAGATATTTACATTCGAGCCCGTGGGTTTCGCATCCAGAAGGCGGCAGATTAACTGGAGTTCCGGCCGGTTGCGCACGAAGTATGTGGCAAAGTACTGTTGCCGATCGGCAGTCTTACATACCACCGAATGAACATACCTGCCATATGCATTCCCAGCTGCACTGCGGCGGATAGACTCGGGAAGATGACTCCAGATTCTGACAACTTGAAGCAGGTAAAAGTGAAGGATCCTTTGGCGCATATCAGATCTTGGCTTGATGGTCGGCAACTCTCTTCCAGAATCTTCCGCAGACGGAGGTAAAGACTGAGGCAAAGTAATCCTCGCGCTGGGGGCGGGAGCTTCCTCATCGGCGCATATGGCGCCTCGAACTTTGTTCGAACTGTTCATGCGCCTTTGTTCCCATAGATGAGTTCTCTCTCTGCCGAAAGTGATTGATCATAGCCATCCTCCGGCTCGTAGACGACTACATCACTCCCCTTGGAAGAAAAGCCAAACGGTACGCACAACAAGTTTTTCAAGCGCGATCGCAGCTCCTGCCGGCGCTCCGGAGGAACGAAAAACAGCATGAAACCGCCTCCGCCTGCACCAAGTAGCTTGCCACCCAGCGCGCCGGCGCTCATTCCTGCCTCATAGATGTCATCGATAGCCTGATTAGAGATCCTTTGCGTAAGCGTCCGTTTGACTTGCCAACTTTCATGAAGCAGTCGTCCGAATTCGTGCAGGGATCGATTAGGATCCGCGAGAATGGATTCCGCCTCATCGACATATTCGAGCATGGTCTGGAGCTCCCGCTGTTTGAACGGCGTCATCTTCAGTTGCTCCTGCGCGATCTCAGAGGCTGTCCTCGCAAAGCCGGTGAAATAGAGGGCCAGGTTTTGCTCGAGCTCCGTCAGACGCGCCTGAGGGATCAGCATACGTTTTACTTCGATCGCGCCGCTCCTATCGAAGTTGATCCGGTTCAACCCTCCATACGCCGCACTCACCTGATCCTGTGCGCCTACCGCTTCCCCGAGAATCACACGTTCCACGTGAATGGCCTTCGAGGCCAGGGATTGCTTGTCGCACATTTGGTTCCGTAAGGCGTAGAGCGCGAGGAGCAGCCCAACTGTAAATGACGAGCTCGTACCCAAGCCCGTCCTGGCCGGCAGATCCGCAACGTGATGGATCTCCACTCCTTCGTCGATTCCGAGAAGTTGCAGGCAGCCGCGCACCGCCGGGTGCTGAATCTCACTGTTACTGGTTACGTTCTCGACTTTCGAATAGGAGATGCGGCTGTGGTATTCGAAGAAAGGCGGTAGCCGTCTACAGGTGATGTAGCAGCACTTATCTATAGTTGTCGAGAGTACCGATCCCCCGTGCTCATCGGACCAAGCCGGATAGTCGGTACCACCCCCGAAAAACGATATGCGCATTGGAGTTCTTGTAATTACCATCTTGGGTCCCATCCCTTTACTAACGCGAATACACGGAGAGCTGCGGCCATCTCAGCCTCGCTTTGATAACAATTGCTCATTGTCCCTGCGCAACCTTTCGTCTGACACATCCTATTAGTCGGAGCTCTCACGAACGCTTTGATCTTAGCCGTCTTGCGATGCTGACATTGTGCAAAGGACCTTCACTCCGTGGGGAGAGCATAGTTGCCACGAGTCGTCAGTCGAAACAACGTCTTGTCGCAGAATCTCAAAACTGACCACTTAAGGCGCGGCAAAAGAATCTGCGCCCGCCGGCCCAGGTCCTTCCCGAAAAGGGCTGCTATCCACGAGTACTTCCATGAAAGCTGAGGCATCTGAAGCCGGCCTCCCAAATTTTCTGAAGCGCTTTGCATTTGTTCAACTAAGTCGGGCCGCTCTGGATAAAAGAAGTTAAGCCAGTTATGCATATAAGCGACACATGCAGCGCGCGTCCGTGGCGTGTCCTCCAGAGAGCGCAAGTATTTAATGTGTAGCTGCATCGAACGCCACTGCGCGTCACGTTTGCGATCCGAATCTCCTATGTGACTCAGGCTTCCAGCGCCAGTTGCCCTGTAGTACACCCTGGACCCGGGAACAAATCGGACGCCATCGCTCGCAAGAAGCACCCGACAAAAATACTCCCCGTCGTCGTCGCCTAGTAATTCTGTATTCCAAGGTCCAGCGGCTTCAGTCAACTCCCGGCTGACCAGCCAGGTAGCGGTCTGCATATGAAGGTTTTGGCTCATTTTCCGAAACAGCCATTCCGCAGGCTCGAGGTCACACCAGAGCGGGGTGGGCTCAAATCTCGTTCGAGAGTATCGATATAGAAATCCGCCCCATCCAGACGAAATCAAAGTCCGCTTGCCCGCTAGCTGCAGCGCCACTTCCATCTGTCGCGAGATTTTGTCGGAAGACAATAGATCATCTGCGTCGAGCCACTGAATATAATCGCCTTTGCTAAGCCTGAACGCTGCATTTCGAGTCGCCGCGGCACCCTGGTTTTGCTGAGTAACAACGCGGACGCCATCGGATTTGAAGCCTTGCACGACGTCAAGTGTCCGATCCTTTGATCCATCGTCCACTACAATGATTTCTCTCTCAGTCCATTGTTGCGCGATCGCCGAGCGCAGCGTATCGGAAATCCATTTCTCGGCATTGTACGCAGGGATGAGAATCGATACCAGAGGCTTCATGGTCAACTCCTCGCAGTGTAAGTCTCGAGCGCCCGCTTCCCACCCGACTTCTTAAAAGCGTTCTCGTACGCCGCGAGAAGGTTGGGGACTGAATATGCCCAAGCCAGTTCCTTCTGCACCCGATTTAGCCCGAATTCGCCCATCGCTTTTCGTTCTTCCGGATGGTCGAGGAGCCACAAAATCTTGGCGGCAAAGTCGCCCACGCGATCATCGCTGCTGCAATAGAGCGAGGCCTCCTGAGCACTGTACTTACCCTCTTTCAGATCAAACTGAACGATCGGTTTGCCCAGCGCCATGTATTCCATAATCTTGATCATCGTTGATATGTCATTCATTTCGCAGGGCCTATCAGGGTTTACGCAGACATCCGCAGTCGAAAGCACGTCTAACAACTCGGCGTCCGATACCCTTCCCGTGAAGTTAAACATGTCATTCAGTCCCTTGCTCGAAACAAGACTCCGCAACCCCTCAAGACCGGTGCCTCCTCCGACGCAAGTGAAATGGATGTCCTGGCGACCTGCGCTTCTTATCGATTCCGCGACATCGATAAGAATGTCCAGGCCTTCCTGAGAGCTCATAACGCCGACATAGCCAACTAAGTAACGCTTGCCGTACTTGAGAGCAGGGTTCGAAGGAGTGGCCTTGAAGGTTGTCAAGTCTGGACCGTTACGGACAACGAAGATATTGCCGGGATCCACTTTTCCTCGAGATATGGCGATCTCCCTGTAGCTGTTATTTGTGGAGATAATCACGTCGCTACAGCGAAACGTCAGCTTTTCCAACAACACTTGAGCGTGATAGAAAAAATCTTTCCTCTCATACTTCGAAAAATATAGCTCTGGATTTACGTCGTGATGGTCAAAAATGTATTTGACACCGAAGAGTTTGAAAGGAAGAGCAACGAGAAAGATATCGTCGGGTGGATTGCAGCCTTGAATGACATGAAAGCCGCGGCGAAGGTAAATCCACCAGGCGTAAATCATCTCCCAGAACAGAGCGCACACATACTCCCACAAGTATCCAATCGGGCTGTTGCCTTCTCTGGGCATTGGATGC
Organism: uncultured Occallatibacter sp.; assembly: GCA_964630985.1. Lineage (GTDB taxonomy): Bacteria > Acidobacteriota > Terriglobia > Terriglobales > Acidobacteriaceae > Telmatobacter. Next base: position 20,620 of record CAZVYV010000003.1, on the reverse strand, counting down.
CGATAAATATGGATCCCTTCGATTTCCTCATAGCCGAGTTCGTGGCCCTTTCCCCTCGGGCACAAAACGGTGACATCGTAGCTCGCGCTCCGCAGAGAGATCGCCTCCTTCCACACGCGCGTGTCGAAAGGAACCGGTAGATTTTCGACGATAATGAGTACTTTTTTCTTCACGCTGATTTCTCGTTCCGTAAGAGCTGATCGTAGAGACCTGCAAGTGCGCACAGCATGGTCGCCTGTCCCCAGTGAAGAGTCGGAGTCTTGTTCACAACGCCCGACGAATACCTGCGGTAGTAGAAATACCCGCTTTTGTCCTGCATGTGCTCGATTGTCCAACGAGCAACTCTGGCCGCGAGAGCCACGCTCTCCGGATCGCGGTCCTGGAAGAAGACGAAAGTGTCGATCGCTTGGGAACAGCATTGAATGTCGATGGGAAATGTCTTGTGGTTGTAATAACGCGGAGTTCCATCCGCCAGGAAGAATGTCCTCTTCCAATAGTCGTAACCTTTGTCCATCACCGGCTGGAATTGGTCGTCTCCCGTGCTTTGCTGATAGTGCCTGAAGCAATCGAGAACGTAACCCGTATGAAAATTGTCCACCCAGTGCATATTCTCTTTTTCCCCGTAATACCATGAACCGTCGGGCTGCTGGAGTTTTGCCGTGTAGAGAATGGCTTTCTCCGCCAGTTCCCGACAGGCCCGATCACCGGTATAGGAGTAAGTGCGGGCCAGGAAGCTCGCGCCAAGGGTATTGGCGTTGTGCACCCTGCAATCGAGACCCGGCACGTAGCTTATACACGTTCCGGCGGCCTCGTTATAGCGATCGATATCCTTCAAAATATGATGACAGGCGCTCTGTGCGACCTCTAAGTACTTCTCTGTCTTAAGGTATTCATATCCATCCAAAAAAGCGTGGCCAATCAGTGAGGTCCAGACAATCGTGGGCACTCCCTTCGGCAGATAGAAACCTCGCGACTGGTAATCGAAGTGATTTCCCCAGCAGGACCCGCTGTATTCCTTGGATTGATTCTCGATCAGCCATTGCAGCGCATTTTGTGCCCGCTCAAGCCAATGTGGTTCGCCCGTAGCCTGATGCATCCGAAAAAACCCACGCGCGAGGAATCCCATTCCCTTCGTGGATCTGCTTTTCTTTATACCTACTAAGGGACGCAGGTTGACTGGGAACCGGCGGACGCCTTGCAACAAGACTGTGCGAAGAGCTTTTGTCTCGAAAGTCAGTGGGCGAAGAATTGGCGAGCTGAGGCCATCGAACGTATCGTAGGCGCGGTAGTCATTCTCCTCGACCCAGTCGTACAAAACGGAGATCGATTCGTAGACCCGGCGCTTCAGTTCTTCACTTTGGATCCCGCGCTCGATCCGCTCACCAGCAAATTCCATCGTACTTGCCATTTCCGCTCCTTTGATCTCCAATGCGCACGAAATCCACCAACCGCTGACCGTCATGAAGCTGCTCTGCAACATTCATGAAGTCAGCATCCCTGGTGCCAATAACAACTGTTTGCGCGTGTTCCAAAACCTCTCCAATATTCGGCGCCATGAGCTTCGATATGTGAGGAATCCGGTTGAGGATAAAGTCCCTATTCGCGCCAACTAACTTGGCGAGATTTACGTTTCTGTCGAAGATTCGAACATCATGGCCCTTGCCAATAAGACGCTCGATCACTTCAATCATTGGGCTTTCGCGCAGATCGTCCGTACCTTCCTTGAAACTGAAACCAAGCACGCCAATTCGTCTGTGACCCTTCTCCATGATCAGGCGAAGACCTCTGGCTACCTGCAACTCATTGCTCGGCAGGATGGAAGTCATAATCGGCAGTTCCACGTCGCGCATCTTGGCGGTATAAGTCAACGCGCGGAGGTCCTTTGGCAGGCACGAGCCACCGAAAGCAAATCCAGGCATGAGATATGCAGTGGAGATGTTCAGCTTCTTGTCCTGACAGAATGCCTTCATCACCGCGTGCGCATCGACAGAAAACGATTTGCAGACGTTCCCGATCTCGTTCGCGAAGCCAATCTTGAGCGCATGCCAGCAATTATCGACGTACTTAATCATCTCGGCGATTTCGAGCTCGGTTCTTATCAGCGGCGCGTCCAGTGTCGCGTACAGCGACGCGAGCAAATTGCCGCTCTCGACATCTAATTCACCGATGATGGTTTTCGGAGGCTGGTTAAAATCATTTACCGCCGAACCTTCACGCAGGAACTCGGGATTATTGCAGACGCCGAAGTCGACGCCAGCCTTTTTCCCTGAATGCTCTTCCAGCACTGGGATGACAAGCTGGCGCATTGTGCCAGGCAAAACCGTGCTACGGATGACGACAGTATGCCGGGATTGCTTCTTCTTCAGCGCTTCGCCGATAAGTTCACAGACGCGCCGGATATAAGTCAGGTCCAGGTTCCCATTAACCTGACTCGGTGTGCCGACACAAACGAATGAGAGTTCTGTTTCGTAGATGGCCTTGTCCTGGTCGGTGGTTGCACGCAGCCGGCCCGACTTGACTTCCGAACAAATGATTTCTTCAATCTCGGCTTCAATGATGGGAGACTTTCCCGCATTGATAAGGTCGACCTTAGCGTGGACAGGATCTACGCCGATGACCTCGTGACCGTCGTGGGCAAGACAGCCGGCAGAAACGGTGCCGACGTAACCCAAGCCAAAGACACTGATTCTCAATGTGCGCTCCTTTGAAACACAGGCTGATTTTTTTCGCGGCACTGAGCCATTCAGCGAGATTTCCGGGGTCGAAAGACAAGAACCATCGGGGTTCCCGGCGTGTCATGTTGGTACTCTTCTACAACGTCAAAGTGGCTCTTGATCAAATCTAGTTTTCTTCTCACGCGAAACTTGATCTTTCCTGTGCGGGTATCTCCAAGATAGAGTCTGACGATAAATACGCCATTGCTCTTGAGATGCTTTGAGTATTTGGCGAGCAACTCCAGAACCTGACCGTACGGGACATGGTACATTGACTCCCGGAACAGTATGACGTCAAAGTCTTGCGTCGGATTGTACCCAAGAAAGTCCGACGCCACGAAGCTATTCTTATCCGTGCGATGATTGTCTTCAGTGCGCTTCCGCGCCTTGGTAAGTGCCGCTTCAGATATGTCGACGCCGACATAGTTGCGATACGCATCAGCGGATAACTCGTTCGCCGTGTTGCCTGGCCCGCATCCCAGATCCAGAATGTTTCCCCGCTGCGCATACTTTTCCAGGGGTTCGTACACGCAGTCGCCTACTGTGTTGTCGATGAAGTCCCACTTGGTCCCGGAAAACTCGCTATCCCAAATCCGCTTTTTGATGCCTGCAGGACCATAGCTAGCGACGAATCCTCGAACAAACGTAAAGGTTCGGTCCACGATGTGCATTTCTTGATCTCCGATCAAAGATTTGAGGCTAATGGCCTGTTGAACGAGGTCTTGTCGTTGACAATTTCCGACAGTTCAGTCGAGGCCTTTAATTCTTGAAACGACGTATGCAGCAATGCTGGTTGCGGATGTCCCGTCCGATCAACTTCCGATCGCGTGGCTACTTAACGCTGGAATCACTTATCGTTGGCCGTGGCTGATGCAGGGACAGATCCGGCTAGGTGTGCAAACGGCTCAACAAGCCGCAGCACAGTGCGAAGCGGTAAACCCGCGAATTCATTTGGCCGTTCAGAGCTGATCATTGGCGAAAGTCAAAAAGCTGTGTACCTGGAGGCTTGCTGGGGAGACGACCCGCGATTGGTAATTCGCTCCTTTTCGGCTCCCCCCAAGTGCCAAACAATTGAAGGGCTTAGGGCAATCCACCTGCTTCTTTGGTCCCCAACTACCGGCAAATACAGGGATCAGTATGCTTCTAGAGGCAACTGAATTCTTGCGGTTACCAACGGACAGCAAGAATCTGTGGTGTCAGCCAGCGCCGTGCTATCCTGAGTCATAACCCGGAACCTCATGCGGCGAAAACACGACGGGCCCACCGGTGATGTAACGCGCTCCAGATTGCGTTTCTGGTCTCTCGGGAAGTGAGCTTCGCTTCCGATTGAAGACTGATTTTTGCTTTGCCTTGGCAGCGAAATCCGGAGCCATACTTTGATTCGCGTAGCCTCGGGACAGATCGACAATCCGTCGGGAGCATTTTTGCCCGCCCTCGTCCAGCATGACATTAGTAACCAGTCGCATTCCCCGCCAGAGTTGCCCTTTTGTTTCTTAAGTCCTAGATTCAAAGGAAGAATCTCCGAAACTTTTGACTTAGCCATTTATTGAGGCTTTAACAGCCGCTAGTAGCAGTGCCAGATAGGCATTGTCGTGCTAATAGCCAATCAAGGAGTCGTACTAATCATGAAAACCGCTCGTTCACTTTCACCCCTGTTTTTGTTACTCGTCACGATGGCAGCCTACGGGCCGGCCAGCGGCTCGACGATCACTGCGGCGTCTGATGCTGAATCAGATGTAAACGCGGTCATCAACGGCCCGACGCATACGGCCGTCAACGGCGACGTGATACAGATCCCGTGCACTGGAACTCAATCGGTGACGTGGACGAGCACGCTTACAACCACCGCAAGCATCACGATCACCGCTTTGGGGGGAACACCCAATACGACGCCGAATACATTTGGGGCGGGAACGAACTGCCTGACGATCATAGATAACAGCGCGAGTGGCCCGGTGTTCAGTCTTACGCCAACTTATGCGGCCACAAACAACGTTGTCACCCTCCAGAACATCAACATCGACCCTGAATCTACTGGCACCGCGTTGTATTCCCCGATCAGCGTTTCGGGAACCTGCACATCGAGCGGATGCCCGAATGTTCGCATCGACAATGTGGAGTTCGGCAAAGGAACGCAGTGGAACGAAAGCGGGAACGGTGCAAATTCTGACTGGTTGATTCGGACTGATAACGTGTTTGGGGTGCTCGACCACAACACGGTTCCCTCGAACAGCGATGTGGAACTTCTCAACGCGAACTTGTCTGCTTACCTGGGCACCGGAGGATACGGCGATAACTCGTGGGCGCAACCTGATACCTTCGGCGGGGCGAACGTTTTGTACGTTGAGAACAACAGCGTCTACGTCGTGCAGGCGGTGAATGATTGCGACAACAACCCAGTTGGTGGCGGAGTAGGCGGATGCCGGATAGCGGGCCGGTTCAACCAGATCACAGGCGCCACCGGAATGTTTTCGGCTTTCTATGTTCATGGTCTGGATACTGATGGCAGACCGCAGGGCGGGCGGCAAATCGAAGCTTACGGAAATACCCTGAACTGCGCTACGAGCGGTGGCTGCGACTATGGCATGGTCTCGTTCAGAAGTGGTACAGGCTATGTGTTCGGTAATACCATGACCAGTGCTAACGGTGGCTTCTACGACTCGGTCGCCGGAATCTATGTGTATCGCACGGTGTTCAACGCGAGCACATGGGGAGCCTGCGGCGGGTCTGGCAAGTGGGACACCAATGATGGAGTGGTCTACTTCACGGGAACGGTGACTGCGGCGGCATCGTCCACCATGACGGACGCTACAAAGAGCTGGGGAACGAATCAGCTCATTCCCACCGGAGCCCCTTATACGGTCTACGATTCAACGCAGGGTTGGTGGGCTGAAATTCTGAGCAATACAGCTACCACTTTGACTCTCCAGTCAAGTATCCCCGAGGAGCCGGAATCCTTTAATACTGGAGACAGCTACCAGATTTTGAGAGCTACCGTGTGCGCGGATCAGGCTGGGCGTGGGGCGGGGAATTACGTTTCCGGCGCGACTCCCACTGCTGCCTCTGCTCTATCGCAGGCGCTTGACCCGATTTATGAATGGGACGATTCGGCTTCCCCCTTGTACCACGGCAACGTGGGCTCCGACACACTGAGAACAATCGCCAACCGCGACTGGTATACGGATGGGTCAAACGGAACCCCTCATGTCCAAACTTCGGCAACATCGCCGTTTAACGGCACCAGCGGCGTTGGCTTTGGAACGCTTGCCGACCGGCCCGCCAGCTGCACACCCTATGTTGGTTACTTCGCAACGGATCAGGGCAGTTGGAACACGAGTGGCAACTCGTTCGGCCAGGGGGAACTTTTTGTCTGCACGGCAGTGAACACCTGGTCGCTGCACTATACCCCGTACGCCTATCCACACCCGCTTATTTCCGGTACTACGGTTGCAACTCCAAATCCCGCAACGAACCTGAATTTCACGGTGCAGCCCAACTAGGTTAATTAGAATTGCCGAAGAGAATGGGTCGGTTGACGTCTTTATTGAAGCCGTCGCCCGGCCCAAAACCATTAGTTCGTGGACGCCTGCGTTGCGTTCGCAAGCTGCTTTCTCCACCAGTTCAGCATGTCCTTCAGGGTGACGGAAAGCGGGATATTGGGCTTCCAGTCACAGCGACTGCGAAACTTGGTCGTGTCACCGGCGATGATTGGCTCGTCGGAGGGTCGCAGCAGCGCGGGATCTTGCTGGACCTCAAAGCTGATGTCCGTCTGTTTCCGAATCGCGTCAATGATGTCCTGCACGGAATAAATGTATTCGGCGCCGACGTTATAAACTTCTCCGAGTTCGCATCGTTCCGGCGATACCCACAACGCGCTTATCAGATCACGCACATCCCCGATAGCCCGGCGGGTCGATAGGTTACCCACCTTCAAGAACCGGTGTTCAATCCCCATCTCGAGCTCAACGGCCCTCTTCGTCAGGTCAGAGCAGACATCCCCAAGCTTTCCCGGTCCCGTCGTATTGAAAATGCGAATTCGAACCGTTGGAATCGAGTAGTTGATGAAATACTGCGAGGCGATCAGATCCTGACCCACCTTGCTTACGCCGTAAGGATGCAGAGGCCGGAGAGGGTGAGTCTCCTTGACTGGTATATCCTCGGCCGCCACCGGACCATATTCCGCGCTTGAGCAAGCGACCACAACCGCGGGCCTCATTCCATTTGCGCGCAGGCTCTCGTACAAGTTGATCGTTCCGCACAAATTGCTTTCTATCGTCTCCCGCGGCTTCTCAAGTGAAACGGTGGGATAGCTTTGGGCGGCAAGATGAAAGATACGGTCGGGCCTGAATTTGGTGATCGTCTCGGAAAATCGTTCATAGTCTCGAACATCGCAATGTTCAAAGGTTGCGCCGACCCACGGTTCCCGCGGATTACAAACATCGATTCCCAGAACGGTGCTGCCGGCTTCCAAACAACGATCTCTGAGGAAGGGGCCCATGAATCCTGCGGCTCCTGTAATCAAACATTTCACGCTTGCTTCTCACTTTCCAGGATTGGCTGTATTTCTATTTTTCTGAGAAATTTGAGCTGTCCATATCGTTCCGCCGTGATGCTATGCAACCGACGCCTCAGAGCTGTGTGCGGGGATTTGGATTGAGACCATCGACTTCCTCATCACTCACCCCAAGCAATCCCGCATACACTTTTCGAGTCATCTCGCCCACGAGACTCCAGGAATGCCGCTTGCGGGCGTCCTCTCGTATTTTCTGTCGCCGATTCGGGAGATCCTTGAAAAGGTCGCTCTCGAAATAGGTTTCGATGGCCCTGGCCAAATCGGCGGGATCGGATGGTTTGCACAAAAGGCCATTCTCATTCTCAACGATGTCGTCTCGCAGGGACCCGACATCCGTCGCGACCACCGGCAACCCGAAGCTATGCCCCAGGAAAAGAACGCCGCTTTGGGAAACAAAGGTATAAGGCAAAACCAGGACGTCCGCAGCCTTGAAATACAACTCAGTCTCTGAATCAGGAATGTGCTCGATCCGCTGAATGATCCGTCCCTGCCTTACGTCCTCGGCAGTCGCGTTGCGAATATCCTTCACGTAACTCTCTGCCCCGGTTCTCTGCTTGCCGGCAATAATCAACCGGTAATCCCCGTTTTTGGCACTGAGCGCCTGAAACGCTGCGATCAGGTGGTCGAGACCCTTGTAGGGACCGATATTGCCAAAGAAGAGGATCGCCCTTTCCCGCTCCTTTAAGCCGAGGCGCCGTTTCGCCTCGCTCGCGGTCAATTCTGTTTGAGGTGCGGCGTTGTTAATACCGAATGGAATCACAGTGACATGATCGGCCCGGACTGCAAAGTCCTGGATCAGCTCACTCTCCATCTGCTTGGTGTGAACAAAGATGTGATCCGCGAGCCGATACTGGACTTTAAGAGTAAGCCGGTTGATCATCGAATCTTTGGAATCCCTCTTACCCGCGTTCACATTATGCGCGGTCAGCACAATTTTCTTACCCAGAGACTTGAAGTAAAGCGCAAGAAATGTCCGATCAAAAACCTCAATCTTACCGTTCCATAAAATGTGAAAGATCTTCGGCTTGGCGACGGCTGCGTAAGGAATCACTCGCGCGTAGTAGGACAAAACTCTTAAAGCGTTCCGCAGACGGCTCGAGTTAGGACGCGACTTCCCATGAAGGCTTATGAATTTAAGTCTCTGGCTTGCCTGTATCTCGGTGCCGTCCAATTCGTCGCCGCCGACCACATGCAGGCAAAGGCCTTGCGACATGAGTTCCTGGACCAGGCCGAATGCGTAGGGTCTGTCCCGACCTCCGGTGAACAAGCCGACTTGCATTTCAGGCGAGAAGCGGCAGTTTTGCCACTGGCAAGTTGTGTGAGTTCGTGAAATCAAGATTGACTGACATTGCTGTTATCAATAACCGGGTAAACAGAGAAGATGGTCGAACGCTGCCACATATCATCGAAGGGCAAGATCTGTGTTAAGCGTTTCTGCATAGCATTCGCGGGCTCGTTTTCAAACGCTCGTTACGCTATCTGGGGCGGCTGCCCATTTGCTAGTCGATATCCCACGGCGTGGTTTTGCTGCGACACCATGTGATCTCGAAGATTCGGGAACGATACCGGATACGATACTGCCCGAAGCAATGATGGCCAAGAGAAGAAATATCCATATGGGATCCATCATCCGGAAACCGGCCTCAGTCAGGTTATAAACGGCCGCTGAAACGATAAAGGCGATGAGCAGGCTACCCCAAGCTGGGTTGCGGCGAAAAGCGGCGACAGAACGGCGATAGCCGTCAATCAATATTAGAGCGATGAGGCCGACGCCAACCCAACCAAGCTGGAGGTAGACCTCAAGGTACCCATCGTGAGCCTCATTGAGGTGTTGACCACCGGTCGCATCCGCCAACTTCAAAATTGCATCGCGGTTGAGCCAGAAACTCTCGAATCCCGCTCCCACTACCGGGTTAGGCGCCATGGGAATCAACGCTGCCCAAATGTCCGTTCGCCCGCTCATGGTCGATGTGCGGCCCAGCGCGCTAACCGCACTCACACCATTGCCCAGTAACATGACAGAGCCAAAACCGATTACAAGTGACAGAACGAGCACGTGCACTGCCGCGGCGCGCCGTTTTATGAATCGCAAGCTCGTCGCAAGCATTAAGCCAGTTCCCAAAACAAAAGCCACCAGGGAAGTGACTGAATTGGAATCGATCAGCAAATATATTCCGCTTGCAAGCAGCGTTCCTTGAGCCAACAGACTCCTGCCGCGATGGGGTGTGACTTCGTCGGATCGAAGGAGAGCAAGAACACGCCAAACCGCCCCGAGCAGGAGAACATATGTAATGACTCCCAGCATATTCTTGTCAGTAGCCAAGCCGTTGAACATCTGCCGACCCGTATACGGGTCGTACGCGCGGCCGAGATATGGATAATACTTGACGAACAAGATGGAAAAAGGCACAAGGATAAAGCCAGCGCGAGAGAAGAGACGCCCGAGTGCCGCGACCGGCTGCTTCTCCGTTAGAACGATGAGAACCATCACCAGATCCCCAATCGCCTTAATCCATCGTTTGCTTGCCACTCCCGGGTAATCAGACCAAAGAACGCTCAAAAGACAGTAGAAGAAATAGACCAAAATCGGCCAGCTTGCTCCGAGAAAACTGAGCACGCGGTCTTTCCTCTGAAAAAGAACCCAGAGACCCGCGACTAACAATGCCGCAAAGAAGGCCCCATCAAGCGGACTTTCATTCAAGGTAGCCGGGTCAGGGTTGGCAGGCGACATGCCCAGCCAAAAAGACACCGGCCTTGATCCAAGCACCCATAGGTAAACAACAGGTAGCCATAGTGCCCCGGATGTCCGGACGGTTCTGTCGCGATCAAGGTAGAAGAGTACGGCGACTCCGATTGCATAGGCCAGAGTCGCAATGAGAGGGTTCATTCTGTGTGGGTCTCGGTGGCCAGAGTTGCAGCGGAACTATTGTGGATCAAAGAACAAGCGATGTATTAACTCCAGCGTAAGAAGCTTATGAATCGCTGTCGTATGGTTCAGACCCCGTTTCGTGTGACCATCAACGATCGTCTGCACTGCACCCGGTTCAAGGTACGGACGTGAAAGGGTTCGCCGGTCCAGCAGTATCTCTCGCACGTACTCGGACAAACCATCTCTATACCAAGTGCGGAAATGGGAAACCTTGTGCCTGCCCAAGAACAAACGGTCGATGTGCATCGGTGAAAGCGCCGAATCAATGCGGGAGGCCCATTGCGGCATGCCGTAGTCGTATGCATACTCGGCCTTGAACGTGAACTCGCTCACTCCGCGGGAGATTGGAAAGGAATTTCCAGAAACGCCGCCGACACCGCGGTCCGAGGGAAACTTCGCAAGCGCTGGATTCCCGTCCTTTATCAATCGCAGACGAATGTCCTGGCCTGAGTCGCCGGATTTGGGGCCACGAAAAACGGTTCGGACAAAATCACTATCAAGATAGGGAGACCGCACGGTAAGCTGGCTGCTTTCCAGGGCGAGAATCCCCTGGTGGTACCACGGAGATTGGATAAACGCCGCGAATGTTAACGGATGACGCTTGCGCAGGCCTTTGTAGGTTTCTGCTCCCTGACGAATATGGTCTGTGAATTCCGGACGAAACAGCCCTTCGGCCGGAGAAGTCGCCTTGAACATCACCGCATGGCGGATTATTTCGCTGCCATATGTCCCAACAACTTTCGCAGGAGCAATTTCGCGGGCCTTCTCGCTCACGTACAAGTCGGAAGCTCTGTAAACATCCACGCCTCCTTCCGTCATGTAAACGCTGCGTTCGGCGTAATGCGGGAAGCGCGATAAGAACTCCTCTGCTATTGGGATGACCGTGTACGGTTGCCCAAACATCTTCGCGATGTGACGTGCGATCCGAACGTCTCCGCATTCGCGAAGCATTCCGCCAAATGTGTAGCAGGGTAACGATCCTGGGTCGGCCTTGTGCCAAGCCATGATCAGCCTGGTATCCAACCCGCCAGTTAGCGTCATGCCGACGCGCTCTGTCCCTGCGAAATATAGAGAGAGGTTCTTGGAGAAGACTCCCTGTAACTCGCGATAGTAGTCTTCCTGACTTAGCGGAGCCTGCTCCTCCCACTCTTGCGGTTCAAAGTAAGTGGCCCTCTTGTCGAGAGCCGCGTCGCGAAACGTCCATGCTGATGCGCCCGGCAGGACGTGTATGTCCTTAAAGATTGTCCGGTTTTCTAAGACGCAGCTGCAGGCTACGAACTCGCCTAGGCTCTTCTCGTCTGCGCGGCGCAATTCCGGAAGCACAGCCAGGATCGCCTTCGCCTCAGCGGCAAAATAGAAGGCGTCATCCGATTGGTGATAACACAGGCGGTGCATCCCATAGCGATCGTTGAATAGTGATGCGGTCCCGCGCGCTTTATCGACAACAAGACCGTGAAAAAGTCCGTTCAGGTCCGCGAAAAACTCGGGATCATCTTCGTATGCATGGACGAGATACGAAGCCGCTCGCCCGTCGATGGAATGGCCCTTGTCTCTTAACGCACGAATCGTTTGGGGTTCCGAATAAACGCTCCCGGAAAGAAACAAGGTCACATCTTGTTTCTCATTCGCAATTGGAAGACCGTCGCTGAATGACCCGTTTCGAATCGCCCACCCGACGTAAATTCCCAGCGACTCGTCGATCCAGGTTCCCGTTTCATAGAAAGACTCATGATGCAGGGCCTGCACCATGCGATTGAGCTGCGCCACGGCGCGCTCACGAGGCATTCGCGATATCAATCCGACAATTCCGGGCATTTCGCTATCTATGCCTCTGTCGGCTGTTGAAGTTTATGGCCGTGCCACATGCGCCGAAAATCCCGAAGACGTGCAGCGATCGGTTCCGGCATGTGCTCCACAAACATGCGGTGCAGTCCAAAGCGAAAGCCGATTTGTCCCAGGCGCGTTAGAGGGATGTAGTATCGAGGCAAATCCACACGCTCGAAACCATTCACCTCCTTGAAATGACTCAAGCTGTCGCCTTGTTTCTGTCCGTACGCGAATTTTTCATACACCAGATATTTGATTCCTCGGTCAGCGCAAACGCGCACGGCCTGCGCGATTAAGGCGTTCGTCGGAGCTTTGTCTTTATGCTGCATCATCGACAGGATGTGAACCAGGCACGCCTGCGTCCGAGATTCGTCCATTACCAGCTTGATGAAACCGATCATCGTATCGCCGACGAAGGCGCCGACATAAATGCTGCGGTCGAGAAACGTCGAGGCGTAATCACGGGCCTTCTCGATCGTCATCCCGTAGTGGGGGAAAGGCTTTCCCTGCCGGACTGGCGACTCGTTGTAGATCCCGCAAATCCCGGCAAAGAGCGCCTCGTCGCATGGAATCTCGCGCAAGACAGTTCCCTTTTTCTCAGCCTGCCTGGCCCGATTCCGCGGATACGATCGGATCTGCTCATTCCACCAATGATCGAACGTGGTGACCTTCAACACGGCGAGATTGTCCCACTCCATCGGATATGGATACTTCGGCGACGTTTCGGGCAACCTTTGCATGAACGTAAAAATATCGATTCGCTCGCCGCAATTCTTTAATGCAGCTACAAATGCTTCAGGGTCTTCGGGGAAATTGTATTTATCGCCGTCGATATACCCAACGCGAACAAGCTTGCCTCGTATTCGAACATCTTTGCCGCAAATATCCATAAATTGTCCTCTTTGCGCTGCGAGTGCCGCTAGATCGTGGTCCCTATACTCGCGGTCAGCCCGCATTCGCTCGAGGCGTCATCTTGCTGTTTCTCGAGCCGGTCAAAAATCTTTTCCATGATCGATGTGGTCAGGAGGATTTCTCGGTAGGGAATCGGTTCGGGCGTTCCATCGGTGATGGAACGGTAGAATGACTCAATCAAGTACTTCATGCCGGACTTCATGTGGAAGTCGTTGCCTAGAAAAGTCTGCAAATTCGTTGTTGCGTTCCGCAAGTATTGTCCCGCGATGGTAATCGGGGGCACGAATTTTTCGGCGTAGCTCTTGTAACGCGCCCCGCGGAGTTTAATCAGCGTTTCTTGATCCTGATCGAGGATGAGTCCGTTCTTGGGGCCGAAGATCCGAAATCCGTGAAGTCCCGGACGCATTTGAGAAGAAAACGTAAAGTACGCAGTGGCTCCGCCCGCATCGTGGATGATCACTCGTAACTCATCGATAATCTCGGTTTCTCCAAGGCCGCCCAGAAGAGGACTCGTGAAGCCGTACGCGATAACCTCCGGCGAATCTCCTGTCATGAACTCTGCAATCCGGGCAATGCCATGACTGATGATGTTCTGCAGGAGTTTTCCAGGCAGCCGTCTTACCCAGTGACCTTTGTCTCCTAACAAAGCCCCGGCGTAGCCGGTCTTAGAGATTTCGTAACAGTAGTAGCTCTCCATGTGGACAGGCGACCCGCCCAGAAATCCGCCGCGCACAAGCGAGCGCATTCGCCGCGACACGTGACTAAACTGATCATCATGGCCTGCCGTCACCTTCAGTTGCTTATCGTTGGCGATTGCGATCAGCTTGCGGGCTTCATCGGCCCACACAGTGAACGGCTTTTCAACGTACACATGGCATCCTCGGTCCAGGCAGGTCTTCGCCAAATCAAAATGACTTTGGGGAGGCGTTGTGATGTGCACTACGTCGGGTCTGGCTTCATCGAAAAGTTCGGTCAGGTTGCTAAACGCGCGCTTGACAGGAAATCTTTTGGCCAGCTGCTGCGCCATCAGCGGCTCTCGATCATACGCGCCAACGATTTCGCAGCCCTTGATCCTGACAATCTGAGAGGCATGCGAATCAGCGATTTTCCCGCAGCCGATAATGGCAACCTTAAGCAATTGCTCTCCTGGCTCGGCAGCTTTCGAAAAATAGCTTTAATCCATCCGCGGTCGGAACCCGTGGCTTCCAACCGACCGAGCTCTTCAGCTTGTCGTTGCTATAGCGCGTGCTCTTCCAATTCGAGTGCCATCTCTTGCGATTGAATACCGGAGGCAACTGCTCGTGCGACCATACTGAGTATTTTTCCCATAAGTAACAGAGCGCATAGCTCATTGCATGTGGAACGTACACAGATGGAAACGACCCGACATTTTTCTTATACAGCCTTAAGAATTTACGGCTCGTCGGAAGGTCGTCATCCACGACATTAAAAACTTCGCCGTCAGCGCCGGGCTTGAGACCGACAAGAATAATCGCGTCGGCACAGTTATCGACATATGTGAAGGGAATTTGATTGGAGCCGCCCATGTGCAGAAAAACTCCGAACGTTCCGATCCCAACACGACCCGTGATCCCCTCATTTCCCGGACCGTACACCTGACCCGGCCTCACAATCGCATACGGAATGCCGCGCTTTTTGCCGTACTCCTTCACAATCTGTTCTTGCTCCACTTTCGCGAAGCAATAAGCTTCTCCTCGTGATGCCGGCGAATCCTCTACCTGGCACGACTCATCGAGCAATGTCCCGTGGCTCTTGTGCTGGTTGGAGTAAACAGAGAATGAACTGACGTTGACGAATCGCTTTAGACGACCATTGCCTGCCGCTGCCTCTAGCAGATTTCTGGTTGTAACAACCGAATTCATGAACGCATCGGGAAAGGATTTTTCGCCTCTGCCTGCTGCCAGGTGAAATATGATTTTGGCATTCTTTGCCGCGCTCAAACAGTCCTGCGGCGACAGAAGGTTTCCGCTGATGATCTCCATCCTCGAACCGAAATCTTCGATTTTGGCGATCGCTTCCAACCGGCTTCCGCCACGAGGTGATCTGGCGAAACACCGGATATGCTGAAATCCCAGTCTCAGCAGGCCCTCGACCACTCGGGAGCCGATAAATCCGTTCGCACCCGTCACAAGCAGGAGATCGTTTCGGTCGATAATATATTCGTTTTCCATAGATACGCCGTTTGGCCGAAGTACCGACAAGGCCCAGTCATTCTTTAGAACGGATAACTCAGAGGGCTGCTTTCATCTGCTTTCGGAGCGGGGCACTGTCACAATCCGGCCTGCGGTTGCCTGCGGCTTCCTGCCAAAGAGTTTCTTCAACCGATTCATCTGCTCGCGTCGTACAAACGCCACCAGTTCCGGTGAGAGGGGGATTTCCGCTCTGCGGATTTGCGACCGCATGTAGCCCGCGCCCAGAGCCAAACCTCCCAGCACGTACGGAGAGTTTTTCATCTGATAGGCGATCCGAAACAATTGCCAAAGAGGATGGTTGCCAACGGAGTAATCCTTCATGCCGAGCTTGAACTTGGCTTTCAGTCCACCTTGCATGGCCGTGCCCATTTGGCGGTGATGGAGACAAACCTTCTCTGTGAAGGTGCGGGTTTGCCAGCCGTGCTGCCGTGCAGACAAGACAGCTACATGATCGATGCAGCCGCCTTTCAGCGGCATATATCCGCCGATTGCCTCGAAACATGCGCGCCGGAAAAGCTGGCAACCTCCCCAGACATTCTCAATATTTGAGAACCGATAATCGTACTGAAATGTTCCTTCGCGAAACGGCGCGCCTGCAACACCAAGTTGCGGGTTCTCTTTCATTCTGGAGATCAGAAACTCAAAGTGATCGGGCTCGAAGGAGACGTCGGCGTCAAGATTCCCGACGATATCAAAGTCCAGTTCGCTTACCCGCTCATAACCTGCATTGAACGCATATACCTTGCCGGCAAAGTGCCTCTCTTTACGCTCCGGCATGCGGACCAACTTAATCCACGGATACTCAGCCGCGTACTCTCGCACAATTTCATCTGTCCCATCCGTTGAGCCGTCGCTTACGATCACCCACGCCAACGGAGGCAGCGTCTGCGCGGCCATTGACTTCAACGTCAAGCCAATGTATTCAGCTTCATTCCGCGCGGGAGTGATGAGCACATATCTGGCAGAGTTTGTCATGGGAAGATCGACTGAAGCGACTGGCACTTGATAGAGCGCCCGGACCTGCGGCACAAGCGATGATTCGCAGAGACGGACCGGCTGTTTCGTTATGCAGTAATTATTACGAACTCTTTTCCTGCACAAGCAGGCTCTCGTCCACGGGACTGGGCTCCGAGCCGGATTTCCGCAGAAATGCAAGCATCTCACTGGCTACGATTTCCTGCTCGCTTTCTGTGAGTTGCGGATACATCGGCAAAGAGACAATCTCAGTCGCCAACCTCTCCGCAACCGGGAAATCTCCCAGGCTGTAGTTAAAGGGGGCATATGCCTTTTGCAGGTGAAGCGGAATCGGATAATGAATTCCTGTTCCAATGGCGACGTGTTTTAGGTGATCCATCAAGCCTTCGCGATCGCTCGTGCGGACAACATAGAGGTGATAGACGGCTCGGGACCAGGAAGGCTCATGCGGCCGAATCACCGCATCGTTATCCTCGAGAAGCCGGTTATAGTTCCCCGCCCGCTCTCTTCGCTGAGAAGTCCAGCGGTCCAGGTGAGAGAGCTTAACCTGCAGGATGCCTGCCTGGATTGAATCCAGCCGCCCGTTATATCCCTCGATATCGTGTACGTACTTCTTCACTTGCCCATGTTCGCGAAGCATGCGGATTTTTTCCGCCACGCCGGAGTCGTTGGTTGTGGCGGCTCCCGCTTCGCCACACGCCCCCAGGTTCTTGCCGGGGTAGAAGCTGAATGCAGCGGCGCGTCCCATCGAGCCGGCCTTCATCCAGCGATTGTTCCGTTTGGAAAAGTACTCCGCGCCGTGCGCCTGGCACGCGTCTTCAATCACCGTAAGGTTGTGCTTCCCGGCCAACTCAAGGATCGCATCCATATCCGCCATTTGGCCGTAGAGATGCACAGGGACCACGGCGGTGACCGGCCTGCCGCTGCGAAGGCTGATGAGTTTTCCTGCGCTGTTGCGGATGCACTGCTTCTCCAGGAAGCGTTCGAGCATCGGCACCGACATGTTGTAGGTATGCTCATCGACGTCAACAAATTCCGGTATCGCGCGGGCCTGCGATATGGCCTCTGACGTAGCGATGAATGTATTGGGCACGGTCACGACGACATCGCCTGCTTCGATCCCGCAGGCAACAATTGCAAAACGTAACGCATCCGTGCCGCTGTTCACACCGATGGCATGCTTTGTGCCGCAATATGCGCCAAAGGCTTTCTCGAAGTCTTCCACCATGGGGCCGCCGATAAAGCCCGCGGTGGAAAGAGCTAGCTCAAAAACCGCGGTCAGCTCCTTGGCTAGTTCGACGTGCGGCGTAATGAGATCAAGGAAGGGTATTTGCTTAGTCTTTGACATTGGTATCCTCAATGCGCGAATCGATAAACCTGAGAACCCGAGCCGGATTTCCAGCCACAACTGCGTTGGGCGGGACATCCTTCGTCACAACGCTCCCGGCCCCTACGATCGCGTTTTCACCTATGCTTAGATTGCACAGAAGGGTGACGCCGGAGCCGATTGACGCGCCCCTGCGCACCACTGTGGGACGGACTTCCCAGTCCGCGCCGGTTTGCAGCGCTCCATCGCCGTTCGTGGAGCGAGGATAAGTATCGTTGGTGAACGTGACACCATGACCGATGAAGACGTTGTCCTCGATGTCCACGCCTTCGCAAATAAAGGAGTGGCTCGAGATCTTGCATCGCTTCCCGATCCGTGCCTTCTTCTGGATTTCGACAAACGCCCCGATTTTAGTTTCATCTCCGACTTCGCATCCGTAGAGATTCACAAACTTCGATAGCTTCACGCCGGCGCCGAGTTTTACGTCTGCCGCGACTGAGTTGAATTCGCTCATAGACGGACAAACGCCCCCTTCTTGTTCAATGACTGGCTTGCGGCTTCGAGCATCCGGACGACGCGCAGCCCCGCGTGCCCGTTATTGAAGGGCTCCTGACCGGTGTTGATGCAATCCACGAAGTAGGTGAGCTCCTGGCGAAGAGCTTCGATCTGCTCCAACTGCGGCGACCACATGTCTCCCGAGCGGTAACTAACCAGGAGATCGTAAACGCCTTCCCGGCTCGTAATCTTCACTCCCTTGTCGTAAACCTTCACTTTTTCGTCGGCCTCAAGGTCGTTCCAGACGATCATTCGCTTCTCGCCGCCAATCAGTGTCGTCCTCACCTTGACCGGCGACAGCCAGTTCACGTTGATGTGGGCGATGATCTTGTCGGGAAAGTAGAGGGTCATAAACGCGACATCCTCATGGCCGTTCAGATGTCCCTGCCCGGTGGCGACAACGGCCTCGGGGCTGGCTTTGATGAGGTGGTCCATGATCGAGAGGTCATGCGGAGCGAGGTCCCACAGGACATTGACGTCGTGCTGAAAGAGACCGAGATTCACGCGCGTTGAGTCGTAGTAGTAAAGATTTCCCAGCGCGCCCTCGTTGATCAGTTGTCCAATCCGCCTTACCGCACCCGTGAAAAGAAAGGTATGGTCGACCATCAGTTTCAGGTTCTTCTGTTCCGCGAGGTTGACCAGTTCCTCTCCTTGGGCAACCGTACTGGTAAACGGCTTCTCGACAAAGGCGTGCTTTCCATTTTCGAGCGCGGCTTTGGTCAATTCGTAATGAGTCCAGACAGGCGAAACAATCGCCACCGCATCGATGTCAGGTGACGTGATCACTTCCATTGCGCTTGCCGTTACAGTTACCCCTGGATAGGCCCTGCGGGCGCGCGCTTGCGCGGCGGGACTGACATCTGAAATCGCCCGCACGACGGACCCTTCAAGTCCGGCGAGGTTTCTGACGATATTCGGACCCCAGTAGCCGTATCCAATTACGCCGAAGTTCATGGCTATCTAACTCCCTGCCAACTCTTGCGGTGGGGGACTCTCAAAAGGAGCGAAAGTCCGTGGTGCTCGAATTAGGCGCGCTTCGATTTGAAAGTGCGGAGATTTTCCGAAACAGGCGTGGAAGGTGAATTCCGAAACCCGATCCAGATTGCGTGGCTTTCGATGCTTCGTTCAACGAGTGTCAAATCAGGAATCGTGAAATGGGTTCAGTACGCTCCAGAACCACGAATGACTGCGCCGGGGGTTCGCAGCAGGATCTTTAGGTCCAGCCACGGTGTCCAGGTCGATGCGTAGCGGAGGTCAAGGCGCACCATCTCGTCAAACCGGACGCTGCTGCGTCCCATCACCTGCCACAACCCCGTAATTCCCGGCTTCACTGCCAGAAGACGATGCCTGTGCCATGTCTGGTAGGCGGCCAATTCGTAGGGAATGGGAGGGCGCGGACCGACCAGCGACATTTCGCCCTTCAGCACATTAATGAACTGCGGAAGCTCATCGAGACTGGTTCTACGCAATATCTTGCCAACGCGCGTAATCCTTTTATCGTTGGTAAGTTTGAATACATTTGAGCCGGTCTCTTTTGGCGCGGTTTCGGCAGCCTTGCTTGCGATCAAGCGCGTCACAAAATCCTTATGCACGTTGCTGTCATTGTTCACAAACATGGAACGGAACTTGAGGAAAGTGAAGGTCTGGCCGTAGCGGCCAACCCTTTGCTGGCGGTAAAACACCGGCCCCCGGGAAGAAACTTTAATGGCGAGAGCGATAACGAAGAAAAGCGGAGCCAGAAGAATCAGCATGATCGAACTGCCGACGAAATCGACGGTCCGTTTGACCAGGAGGACGGTTCGCTGACCTTTGTCGCGGCTGGCCAAGTCAGGGTACAGTGCGGCATTTGTCGGCGGGCCCGGCTTCTCATGATCCCAATCGTCCGGGAAAAGGTGGAAAGAGATCCTCACCTGATTGAACTCGTCGGCCGTCAGTTCCTC
This sequence comes from uncultured Occallatibacter sp., assembly GCA_964630985.1. Taxonomy (GTDB): domain Bacteria; phylum Acidobacteriota; class Terriglobia; order Terriglobales; family Acidobacteriaceae; genus Telmatobacter. Next base: position 655 of record CAZVYV010000003.1, on the reverse strand, counting down.
CTGCAATGCGGCACTCACTTTGGCCAGAAACGTATCGAGGACGGCCCGCTTGTCATTGACGATCAGCCCGGTGAACATGGTGCCGACAATCGCATCCTCTTTGTACCAGCCAACCAAGTCGGTGTCTCTGCTCGCAGTGATCAATGCAGTCGCGACACGATGCAGTGTCACGGTGCTCTTTTTCGGGCTACGATCGCCGACAGCCTCGAGCAACATGAGGACAAAGGGGGCTTTCGAGCGCTCAGTGCGTTTGCGTTCGATAGCGATCATCCGCCGGAATGTCGTTTCGTCGAGGGGTGAGCGCTGGACGATGGCCGCGGTTTCAAGAAGGGGCTCAACCGCGTTTGATGCTTTCGGTTGGTTGGATCGTGTCACGACAAACTCCTATTGTGCCGTCGACTTGTGCTGTCGAGCGGGGCGTTCGAAATGAACAGCGCGAAATAGTTATGAGGAGACAGAAGAGCGGTCATAATAACCGCTATAGGTGGAAGCCACGGCGCCGTTCAGGAGCGCCCCGAGCAGCTTTTTCTGATCAAGTGCTTCAAGTCCCTTTTGCAACTGGCGTTTCTGGGTAGTTCCCTGGCGCGTAACGAGAAGAATTCCGTCGGCCATGCGCATCCAGATGCTTGTGTCTGCCAGGGGAAGCACGGGAGGC
>CAZVYV010000002.1:0-42886 GCA_964630985.1 uncultured Occallatibacter sp. | reverse complement strand
GCCAAGAATGCTGAAAAGCAACCGGCGAACAGCCATGCTTCGCTTTGAAGGAGTCCGCGCCATCCCTGGCGTCTCTGGCGGGATTCCCACCATAGAAAGACAGCCAATCCCACTGCGACTGCCAGTCCGCGGGTCTGAGTAAAGCTGGCACTAAGCCCACACAACAACCCGGCGACGGCAATCCGTCCCGGGGTCCGTTTTTCGAGTAGAACGGCGATGGCCGCGATTGCAGCCAGGACGCTGTACCAGTGGTGCGTAGCGTCGCAAAGGAAACCCCGGGCCGACACAACAAAAACGGCGCTCGGCAGCAAGGCGAGGCTAGGACGCACTATCTTTCGCGAGACCACGACTCCGAGAAAAGCCAGGCCCGCTCCCAGGAGTACGGCCAACAAATCCGGAATCCAGAGCCGAAGCCCGAATAGCTTGAACATAAGGAAATTGACCAGTGCCGTGCCGGGAGTCACAAACTCAAAAACGTCCCGGTAGATCATTTCCCCTTGAAACATCCGCTGACCCGGCGCCAGATAGAGAAGAGAATCCCAGCTGCTGCCTTGGGTAGGCAGAAAGGGCGGAATGAAAAGGAAGTAGTAAAGAAAAATAAGCGCGGCGAACGGGAAGAGGACAGTCGAAGCATTAAAGAATTTAGAACGCATTGGCATGATCGTCGGTGTCGTTGGCATTTTCTTCTGGTCTTCGAAGGTGATCCCAAAAGCGGAATCTGACCGCTGATTGGCGTTGCAGTTTGTCTTCCTGACCGTGAACTAACATTCTCTCATTCGCCCTGTCCGCAATCTCTTTGGCTCGCTCCGATCGAGGGAGTCTTCGCGAGCGCGGTGGTGAGGAGACCGTGAAGCTGACCGATGGCAACGGGCGAAAACAACGGTCGGTCGTCGAACCGGCTCTTGCGATTTACGGCCTTGCGTTAGGAATTCGTGTCGGTGTTGCTTTGCGCGCCAAAGCATGCTCCGGGGCATATCTTTTGACCTGTGGCGCGCCGCGAACCTCAGAGGCGGCGACAGGAGAAGGGGTGTAGGAATGAGAGCAGCTTGGTGGAGGTTGACCAACACGGAATTCAGCACCCGAAAAAGCGCAGTTATTCTTGCCCTGATTCTTCTGACGGTCGCGCTTCAGTCAGCGCTTTCGGCGGTTTCCCAGCCCTTTTGGTACGACGAGATCATTACGGTCATTCTTTGTCGATTACCGAGTATGTCAGAGATCTGGCTGGCTCTCCATAATGCTGCGGATGGAAATCCTCCGGGCTTCTTTTTCGTTGCCCGCCTTGCGCATAGCTTCATTTCCGAAGATCATTTGGGTTATCGACTTCCTTCAATCCTTGGACTGTTGCTCACTGTCTCTTGTGTCTACTTGATTTTATCCAGAAGGTTGAATCGGATCACTGCTCTTGTCGGCGCGGCCTTCATTTTGTGTACCGGCCTGACGCCTTACGCTTGGGAGGCCCGACCCTACTCTCTCATGATTGGTTGTATCGCGGTCGCGATACTCGCTTTGCAGCGTGTCGATGACTCCAAACTCTATTCTTTTATGTTGGCTTTCAGTTTGGCGGCGGCTGTGTCTTTGCATTTCTACGCGGTCTTTGCGTGGCCCGCATTCTTCGCGGCGGAGTTGACAGGGTGGATTTCGCACCGCCGCTTTCGCGCCAAAGTATGGTCGTCGTTACTGGTTGGCGTAATTCCACTGTTGTGTTTTGCCGGACTACTGAAGCAGCTGAGCAAGTATTACGGGCAGAACTATTGGGCGCAACCTCATTTTAAGCAGGTTTATTCTACCTATAATTCTCTCCTGAATGTTGATAGTCACTGGGGGATCATTTATGCAATCGGCATTACGGCAATCGTGATTTGGTCCAACGCTATAAATCGCCCCGGAGTGGCTCATTCACATGACGAAAAAAGGAAAACACCCGCGGTCCCCATTGAGGAATGGGTATTAGCGCTTGTGCTTTTATGGTTGCCTGCGATTGCTTTCACTGCAGCTAAAATCAGTCACGGCGGATTAACAGAGCGGCACATGCTGACCGCTATTCTTGGCTGCGCCCTGACTTTGGGTTACGCAATCGATAAGATCCATGTCACCGGGCGGCTACTCTTATTAGTTTTGTTTTTGATAAATTACGAGGGCTCCGCAGTGCCGACACTGCGCGATGTTATGACGGGCTCGATTCTAGCGCAACGTGGGAACGCGGAGCATGAAATGGAGACTCTGGTTGGCCAGCTTCGCCCGCCAGATTTACCAATTGTGATTGGACCAGAACTCGACTATTTGCCGATTGTTTACTATACGCCGCCGGACTTAGGGAAGAGGCTATACGTCGTTGTAGACCCCGGCGCGGCGGTTACCCATCTGGATACCGCTTCGGTCGATCTTAGCCTTCTTGCTCTTCAGCCTTACTACCCATTTCAAATGGACAAATTCGATAGCTTTGTTTCAACTCACCGGGAGTTTCTTTTGGTGACAGGGGGGGACTTCGATTGGTTGACGGCGCGCCTTTTGCACGACGGAGATACTCTTCGACTTGTCTCAGGGGGAGAAACCGGGGAAAGGTCAGTCTATAAAGTGAATATAGGTTCCGTAAGTGCAACTGAGTAGTTCCCAGCGTTTTGCGCCAGTGAGATGTCCTTGCCACCGAACTGAAAACGGAGAAGTCCAGGTCATTGCCGACCGTAAATGTTGCGCCAACTGAGATTCGGTTCCACATCCTTGGGAGTTAGAAATGAAAGTCGAGTCGTTCGCAGTCAGCCGTAAACTGCTGCTAGAAACGATCGATCATTGCCTCAGCGCAATTGTAAGCTGGGTCAGCGATCATTTTTCCGGCAGGCTGGGCAGAGTGAAGGTAACTCTATGTACCGCACTTCTTTCCTTGCTCGTGTCATTTCCTCATTACGGTTTGATTCGGACGCTTGATAGTGACATTAACATGCAAGCGTTAATGGTTAAGTTCCACAATCCGCTGTTGCCAATTCCGGCACGGCTGAAAGACATTAGCATTTACGATGGTTTTGCGTCCCACAACGACAAGCTGGAATTGCGCCTGACCCTGCCAATTCTTGGATGGCTATGCGGCACTGGCTTATGGACCGTTGTCATTTGGAGTCATGTTGCGGCGCTTGGTGTGTTTTATCTACTCGCAAAGCTGGGGAGTGAGGCGCTGGAGGACGATGTCGGGGGCGCCCTCTTCGTTCTGGCCATCGGGCCCACCTTTTTCGGATCGTGGTTTTTTGGCGACTACATCTTCGGCGATGGGATTGCGTTTCTCCTGCTGCTGCTTTCTATCGCGTCCAGGAATGTGGTGCTCTGTTCGTTTTGGTTTCTGGCAGCAGCGTTTACGGATGAACGCTGCGTTGCCGCGGTACCGCTTCTGTTGCTCTATTTCGCGGTGGGCCACGGCCGGGATGAAGAGAAAACGTTTCGCCGCAGGCATTACATCGCAATACTAGTTGGCGTCGGAATGTGGTTGCTGCTTAGGTATTGGGTTGCGCATACCTATCACCTCACGACGGGCTCGTCCGGGCTCGGAGATCGCTGGCTTGTTGAGCAAAACCTGGTTGAAAGCCTTCCCCAGGTGTTTCCGAATGTCTTCAAAATGGACTGGACATTACCGCTGTTTGCGGTCATTTGTTTATTTCTGCAGCGAAGGTGGGCCGCTTCGTTAGTCTATTTCGGTGCTTTCGCCATCGCGATCTTACCGGCGTTTCTCGTATTCGATTTCGATCGCAGTGTTTGCTACTCGTTCACGATTTTGCTGACTTCTCTTTATTTTCTTCGGGGCGAGAAAGCGGTGGCGCAGAAATGCCTTGCTGCCATCCTTGTCCTCAATGTGCTTTGGCATTCACCCGAACATTCCGTACTCAGAATGCTTGTGCGTAAGTGATCTGCTCGAGGTTTTCTGCTTTCGACAAAATCGGAGCCAGCCTCCCGGACGGAACATGGCTTCGGTTCGCGTCACCGCGCTCATTGCGGCCAGATTCGCTTGAGCGCCGACATCGCATCCTGCGCTGTTAGCCTGGGGTCACGATCGCGCATGACGTCGTTGAATACTTCAATTCCAACCGGTCCCGCGTAGCCCCCGGCCTTGAAGCGCTCCAAAATCGTATTGATAGGGAACCACCCTTGACCGGGCAGAAGGCGGCGATGCCGAGCCGTATCGATCACAAGCTGAAGATCATTGCAACGATCCAGATCGGAATCGCAAAGCTGCAGGATGAAAATGCGGTCCATGGGGACGTTATCGAGGTCTCTCGCAGTACCCCCTCGCACGAAGAGATGAAATGGGTCGACGACGAGGCCGAAGTTCGGAATATTCAGGCGTTGAACGCAGTTCCAGGCGGCAGTCAATGTGAAGTTGACCGTGCTCCAGGCGAGACCCTCATAGGCAATGCGAAGACCGCGCGTCGCGGCCTCCGCGGCAAGCCAGCGCAAGTCATCATCGATGTTAGCGGCAACGCAGGCGGGATCGGAGGAAGCTGTTACGAGCACGGTGTCGGCCCCGATCTTCGATGCAACATTCAGCATGGATAAAACTTCTGCGCGTTTTTTCTCACGAAGACTATCAGGAGCCCCATCAAAATCTCGCAGGACCTGGTAGTCGGTCAAGCCCATTCCAAGTTCTTGAAGCCAGCGGCCAAGGTCTTCGGGGCTGCCGCTGTAGCCATCCACGTCGTGTGTCAGAATCTCGATTTGGTCAAAGCCCGCTGCACGCGCGGCGGCGATTTTCTGGGTGGGGGTTCCGCCGAGCAGGATTGTATTGACAAAAAGGGGATTGCGTCGCGAGTGCGAACTCATTTGCTCTGATTGTAGATGGCGTGGCGAGTCTCTGCCGCAAGTCTTGTCGGATGAACGCACGGAAGCTCGATTCAGCGCATGCAGTACTCGTATACTTTGAAAATTGAAGAGCGCCAAATGCCACCGAAACCGCTTGAATACATCTACCCGGGAGTTGTTGCTGCACAGGCAATTCATGCGGCAATCAAGTTCCGAATTCCCGATCTTCTCTCATCAGGCCCGAAGACCGTTTCCGAATTGGCTTGTTCTTGCGATGTGCACGAACCAACGCTCGAGCGACTGTTGCGTGCACTAACGACGATTGAGATGTTTGTGAAAACCCCGGACGGCCGCTATGGCAACTCGCCGCTCACTGAAGTTCTACGCTCGGATCATCCGCTCTCCCTGCGGTCGGAGGGGATGCTTCTGCCCGCGTCTTTCATGTGGCGCCCATTGGGGGAGCTTTCTGAGTCCGTCCGGACCGGCAAACCGGCTTTCGAGCGGCTGTTTGGGCAGAGTTTCTTTGCATATCTCGAACAACATCCGGAGGACGCCGCAAACTTCAACCGCGTCATGGCGCAGGAAATTATGTGGACCACTCCTGCGCTCCTCAGGGCATACGACTTCTCACGTTTCAAGCGGCTGGTGGATGTTGGAGGCGGGCAGGGCGTGTTTTTGCGCCACGTTCTCGCAGCAAATCCAAACATGCGGGGTGTTCTGTTCGACCAACCGAATGTGGTGGGCGAGGCGATACAGCTCCTGAAAGGCGAAGTCGCCGCGCGCACAGAAATTACAGGTGGAAGTTTCTTTGAAGAGGTGCCCCGGGGCGGTGATGCCTACCTGCTGCGAAAGGTCCTGCACGACTGGGAAGACGAGGATGCACTGAGGATCCTTAGCAATGTGCGCAGCGCAATGGGCGCCGATGGGACACTGCTCCTGGTTGAAGGCTTGATCGATTCCGCTCAGAGCTCGGCAGGTCTTATGGACCTTATGATGCTGGTGTTCTTCCGCGGTCGTGAACGCACTGAAGCTGACTTCAATTCGCTACTGCGTTCCGCCGGATTCACTCTAAGTCGCGTCATTCCAGCAGGGCCTTACTCCCTGATCGAAAGTCGTCCCGCGTAGTCTCCCGGCGCACGAGTTTCGGCCGGGAATCTATTCCGTTCATCTTCCACTTTATGCCGAGTGAGATGATTCGTATTTCTCTTTGCCGGAGCAGACTCGTCTTAGTTGAGCACTTTTTCTTTGCCGCGTGCCGGCGTACCGGCTTCCACGAGCAGCAATGAAGCAGACAAACTTAGCAGTGGACCCAAGACACTAAAGAGCGGACGGACAGTGTTTCCTACTGCATTGTCGTAGGCGCCCATTGCAAGCGTCGCAAGAGCCGCGCATACCGATGCTACGACCCATGTTCTTGGCAAGCGCCCCAGTCGCCACACACCCAATGGCAGCAGCCATCCAAACACATAAAAGGACTCTCGGGCGAAAAGACATCCGACGAGACCCGATAGGTAGAAGTAGCCAGCCCCGTTCTGGTCCCATCGTGCAGCTGCAAAAGTCATTGGAGAGGACCCTGGTGAAACCCGGGCCATGACGAGAGTGAGCGAAGCGAATCCAACCGCGACCATGGCTCCTGTCCACGCCAGTCGCGAGAGCCGGTGCGGACTCTGGCGCCAGCACATCAACCACCAAGCCAACGCAAAGACAGCGGACAGAGGGATAAAGGTTTCCTTGGCGAGCGATCCCAGAACGGCCCAGATCGGCAAGAGCCACCAGCGGTCTGTCAGTAATGCCCATGCCACCGCAATCATCATGCAGTTGACGGCTGAATCCACATATCCTGAGAGATTGAAATTCGCCACGGCGAAGTTCGCAAGATAGAGAAACCCGCTCACTAGCGCAATCGCATAGTTCCCCGTAATCAGATCGCTGATGACGACCAACAGGTAAGCTGTCGTTGCGACAAAGAAAGAGTTGACAGCCAGAAGCGCAAAAAACACCGGGTTCCAGGATTGCAAACGACCCTTTACCAACCAATAAATCGGCTTGGCCAGGTATGGAACCAGCACACGGTGCGCCTCATCGCCGGCCAGGTTGCCACCCGTTACGAGCGATGCGTATCCGGCGGAATCAACAAGACCGGGCACCGACTGGGGATCATAGCGGTTGAGCGTTGGGTAGCCAAGACCAATGCAAATTAGAAAGAAGAGCAACCATAGCAATACCCTCTGTCCGTACGGAACCTGCACTGATTTTGCCTCCGATTGTCCCAATTTGCCCTCAGATCTGCTCTGTCAAAAATACTAGATCGTCCTATGACAAAAAGCGGGATTCATTCATTCATCCGCCCAAGCGCGGAGCGCAGTCGTTCCTCATCTGCGAAAGAAAATGTTTCTCGGCACACAGTTCGCAGCCGATGGGAGATTCGCCATCATGACATCGCGGAATGCGAGAAGTGAGACTGAATGGGGCGCCCCCTTTTTATCGATTTGGTGGTTTTGGCGATCGAATGCAGCACAATTGACAGCGTTTTCATGCCGCCAACGGCGGTACCGGAGTAATGCAAGAAGCCAATTACGCTGCGGGCTCAAATGCCCGTTTGGTCATGCGCCAACTCGCGGAGAAAATCGCTAAATCAGAGCGGTTTTGGGGCATTGTTACCAAGGTAATCCAGGCCGGTAACCCTCGCTCATTGACGAGGTTTCAACGCAGCATCTTATTGAAAGAAATGTCCTCTGGCCGCAACTCCCGTGATATGTTTAATATTGCTGTGGGAAAGCCTCCACCGCTGCGCGATGTGCGCGGAAGCGCCGGGTTCCGAACGATGAACCGCGCTGAGCAATTTTCGTCGGTGAGAGCTTCTCTTTCATTTTTGGATCCCTTAGAAGAACTGCGGAGGATGAATCGCATGGAAACTCGTGTTTTGAGAATTGTGGGCCGTGGTCTCGCCTTGATTTCAGCAGGAATCATGTTGCCGGCTGCGATGTTTAGCCAGGCGGCACCAGCGGCGCGAGGGGAGAGCAGCAACAACGATAACCCTTCGCGTTCAGACATTTTTCTCGGCTACAGCTATCTCGCTCCCAAGGGAACTGTCCAGGTTCCTCAACCGAACGGAACGACTGCTCCCTTTTCTTACGATGCCGTGAACGTCGGCGGGATAGTGAGCGGAGCCTATTACTTCAATCGCTTCGTCGGTATCCAGGCAGAATATGCCGAACACGAGTGGGGAAGCCCGGAGAACTTCACGAATATCGGTTCCAAGGGAAACGATGACGGCTTCCAAACCATCAGTGGCGGCTTGATTATGCGTTTTCCGGATGGAAATATCACTCCATTCGTGCACGCACTGGTCGGAGGGGCATTGGTGGATGGGCCCGACCATGAGCCCAACAAGTGGGGACCCGATATAACGGCGGGCGGCGGGATGGATTATGAGACCCCGTTGTTCAATCATCACCTCGCGATCCGTCTTTTCCAGGCGGACTACGAATACATGCACGCGGACTGGGGTCCGGTAGTCTTCGGTGGGCGCGCCAATATCGACGCCGCTCGGTTGAGCGCGGGACTCGTGTTCCATGCCGGGTCGATTGCTCCGCCACCGCCAATTACGCTGGCCTGCACGGCGAGTCCTGAGACCATCTTCCCTGGCGACCCGGTTACCTTGACGGTTTCGCCCGGCGGTTTGGACCCCAAGGATCACGTCATCTATACCTGGTCCGGCACCGGCGTGACCGGCAACGACGCAAATCCCAAGATAGACACCAGCGCGCTGCCGCCCGGCGAGTACACCGTGACGGGGACCGTGAAAGAAGGCAAAGCCGGCAAGGAGGGGCTGAAGCCGTGGGAGACGGCCACATGCACCGCCGGAATTACGGTGAAGGCATTCGAGCCCCCGACCATCAGTTGCTCGGCCAGCCCCAGCACCATCAACCCCGGGGACAAGAGCGTCATTACCGCTCAAGGCGTGAGTCCACAGAACCGCCCACTCACCTACAGCTACTCGGCGCCGTCAGGCACCATCAGCGGCACCGGCACGTCGGCAACGTATGATTCCACGGGAGCTTCGCCCGGCGACGTACCTATCGCCTGCAATGTCTCTGACGACAAGGACCACAGCGCAACTGCAAGCGCGATGGTCACCATCGTCGCGCCGCCCCCGCCGCCGCCTCCGGCACCAACACCGGAACAGATACAGCTCGAGGCTCGCCTGGCTCTGCACAGTATCTTCTTCCCGACCGATCGGCCGAGGATCGACAACCCCGAAGGCGGCCTTGTAGCCAGCCAGAAGGGAACTTTGACGACCCTCGCGACGGACTTCAAGAGATACCTTGAACTCAAACCGGGCGCCCGCCTGACCCTGAGCGGACACACCGACGTGCGCGGATCGGCCGAGTACAACCAGGCCCTCTCCGAGCGCCGCGTCGCTACCACCAAACAGTTCCTGGTGAGCTTAGGTGTTCCCGAAGCCAGCATTGATACACGTGGCCTTGGCAAAGAGCAGCAGCTCACCACCGAGCAGGTGAAAGCTCTGGTCGCACAGAATCCAGACCTGAGTGCTACGGACCGGGCAAGAGTTCTTCGCAACCTGAACGTCATCGTGCTGGCTCAAAACCGGCGTGTAGACGTTTCTCTGAACTCCACGGGCCAGCAATCGGTGCAACTGTACCCGTTCAATGCTGCCGATGCGCTGACTCTAATCAGCACGAAGGCTCCAACGCCCAAAAAGGCAGCGGAAAAGAAATCGAAGTAAGGTCAGTTAGGATGCACGTATGGCTCCCCCTCAAAAAGGGGGAGCCTGCTTTTTGAGCGCATGAGTGAAGGAGCCAAATGGTTTCGCGATATCTGAAGTCTATTTTGCCGGTTCTCGGTGTGGCGACTTTTGTCCTTTTGCCTATGGGATGCAAGAAGGCTCCGCCGATCACACTATCCTGCAATGCCAGCGCGCCCACTGTCTATCCGGGCGATCCTTTGTCAGTTACGGCCACGGTGGGGTCCGTGGACACGAAGAAAAACACCAATGTGATTTACAGCTGGAGCGGAGAAGGCGTAACTGGCAGTGGAACTTCAGCTACGGTCAATACGGCCTCGCTGGCGCCGGGTTCATACACTGTCAAAGCCGACGTCAAGGAAGGCAAGAAGGGCAAAGAAGGTCTAAAGCCGGGTCAGTCCGCGGAATGTTCCTCTGACTATGCAGTCAAGGCTTTCGACCCGCCGACAATTAGTTGTTCAGCGAGTCCCAGCACCATCAAGCCGGGAGACTCGGCGACGATCACAGCGGTAGGAGTGAGCCCCCAAAACCGTCCGTTATCGTACAGTTACACTGCGTCGGCAGGTACCGTCACGGGTAGCGGGACGACTGCTGAGTACTCCTCTGCGGGCGCACCCACTGGCACAGTGGGGATTACTTGTAATGTCTCCGACGACAAGGGACATTCGGTGAATTCTTCGACGAGCCTGACCATTACCGCGCCTTATGTGCCGCCGCCACCGAAGACGCAGGCGCTTTGCTCCACCAGCTTTTCGAATGACTCCAAGCGGCCGACGCGCGTCGACAACGAAGCCAAAGCGTGCCTTGACCAGGTGGCGCTGGATCTGAAGCAACAGGCTGATGCCAAGGCAGTGGTTGTCGGTGAGTCGGATGCCAAGGAAAAAGCGCTGACAGAAAAGCAAGAGACATACGCCGCCAAGCATAAGCGTGCCAAGGTTGAGGACGACGCTGCGCAACGCGCCGTCAATGCCAAGGACTACCTGGTGACGGAGCAGGGAATCGATGCTTCGCGCATCAGCGTAGCCACGGGCACAACCGACGGGCAGACGGAAGAGAACTACCTTGTGCCCTCAGGTGCGACCTTTAGCAACGATGTATCGGGCACAACCCCAGTGGACGAGACGGCAGTGAAGCCCCAGGCTCGCAAGCCGCTGGCTGAGCGTCATCCGCAGAAGAAGGCTGCACAGTAAGCGGATCAGTCTTCTTTGCACGATTTCGAGCCCTGCTCGGCAAGACAAGGCTCGCATAACATTAACCAACTTTTGTAGCACGAAACTGAGGCTGACCGGTAAACATCCGGCCAGCCTCATTGTTTTTGGTACCTCAAACATGTCGATGGAAGGCCTTCGCTCTTCTCTCGGCTTGCCTGGATGTTTTGGAATTTACTCGGTCGCCTTCGCGCGTCCCGCCCAGGAATCGTGAATCTCCTGAAAAATACCGGAGAGGGATCTCGTGATTCCCCAACCCGGGTAGTGCGTTTTCATCTTTCGCAGATCGCTGATATAGCAGATGTGGTCGCCGGAGCGGGATTGGTCTACATATTCTGAAACCATCTTTTTGCCTGAAATCCCCTCAATCATTTGAAATGCCTCCAGGATCGAACAGCTATTCGCGCGCCCGCCGCCGATGTTATAGACCTCTCCGGCTCGCGGGCTGGCGATAAATGCGGCAATAAAAGCGGCTACGTCGTGGGAATGGATGTTATCCCGCACTTGCTTCCCTTTGTATCCGTAGATGTTGTATTTCTTGCCGGTAAGATTGCATTTAATAAGGTAACTTAGAAAGCCGTGTAACTCGACGCCGGAGTGGCTCGGTCCGGTTAGGCAGCCACCGCGCAGCGCGCAGGTGGGCATATTAAAGTAGCGGCCATACTCCTCGACCATCACATCCGATGCGACCTTTGAAGCGCCGAAGATGGAATGTTTTGATTGGTCGATGCGGAAGCTTTCAGGAATTCCATTCCAGTACGCCTCGTCCGCATATTCCCAGCGTGTCTCAAGCTCCTTCAGCGGGAGTTCGTTCGGCGCATCGCCGTAGACCTTGTTGGTGGACATGGATACGAACGGGGCCTCGGGGGCGTGCTGGCGCGCGGCCTCAAGAAGGTTGAGTGTGCCAACAGCGTTGGTATCGAAATCGGCAAACGGAATCGATGCGGCCAGATCGTGGCTCGGCTGGGCAGCGGTATGCACAACAGCGGCCGGCTTCAGTTGCTTCAGAAGGTCGAGCACTCCCTGCCGGTCGCGGATGTCCAGCTCGTGATGAATGAACCCTTTAATCGCACCCTCTAGCCTGTGTTGATTCCATCGCGTATCGCCCAAGGGGCCGAAGAAGACCGCGCGCTGATTATTGTCGACTCCGTGAATCTCCCAGCCTTCCGCCGCGAAATACAGACACACCTCGGAACCAATAAGGCCTGATGAGCCGGTTACGAGCAATTTCTTCATTCACCGTTCCTCGCTTCAACCATAGTACGTCGCGCACTCGGCAAGCTGGAGTAATCAGGGCGATGCCACACGGAGCTCGCGCAGCTCAGGGACTTCCTTTGCAATCGGAGCTGGTTTACTACTAAACTAGCCAAGGCCGGTATTTCTGTGTCGCTGGCGAAATCGTTGTGGGCGCATCGTCTGGCGCTTACGATGGCTTCTTCAAGCGACGGCCAGCGCGGAGAGGTGGCAGAGCCCGGTTGAATGCACCTGACTCGAAATCAGGCATACCTTTACGGGTATCGGGGGTTCGAATCCCTCCCTCTCCGCCAGCGATTCAATAGAATCAATAACTTAAAGAGAATCTTCGCCGCGTACCAGCGTTTCCGGGCAAACTCGAGGGTATTTGGGCCTGAAAGGCACCGAGATCGTACCGTGATCTACCATGTTGTTCAGGTTCGGCTTGATTGCGATTTTCTCACCGGCCTTGTATCCGGTGTTGCCGCGGCCATCGGCGACGATACGACCAGAACTCCCAATTACGCTCCACACCGGTCACAGTTCCGAGCCGCGTAAAGGCACATTTCAGACACTACCTGGAAAGACCACCGCCTTGGATAGCCTGCGTGACTCCGGTTCGAGCTTTATTGAGCGAATAGACGGCATCCCCAGTTGGATAGAATTCCATAGCAATGAATCTGTCATAGCGAAGCTCCGCGAGCTTGCGATAAATATTCGTGTAGTTTACTTCGCCTGTTCCGGGCTCGTGCCGTCCCGGAACATCGGCGATGTGAACAAGCCCGACTTGATCGATGTGATTGACGAGTTTCTCGATCAAATTACCGAACCCACGTTGCTCATGATAGAAGTCGTAAAGCACCTTCACATTCTGCCTGCCGACCTGCCCAACGATCTCGAAAGCGTCGGTCACTGTTTCAAGAAAGATCGTGGGATTTTCAAGGGCATCAATCGGTTCAATTACGATCTCGATATGATCATTAGCGGCGAGATCCGCAGCGCGCTTAAGATTCTCGACCGCGGTCTGCGTTTGTGCAGCGGGGCTTAATTCCGCCACGCGCTTGCCCGATAGAAGAATGACCTGCGGACATTCAAGCCGATTCGCCGCTTCAAGCTGATCCTTAAACTGTGAGATAAAGATCTCAGTTTCGGGAGTGGTCGAGAAGCCGGCCCTTACACCGCTCATGGAATCGACAACGAGGCCTAGAGAATGGATACGGCTCATGATCCGCTGAGTATCTTCCGCGGACCACTTCTGAAACTCTCCGACGAGCTGAACTCCGTTGTAACCCGCCTCCGCTGCGATTTCGACGCAGCGCTCGAAGGGAAACTGTTTCTCGAGGGTCCACAGCATGACCGAAAACCGGAGCCTTGTTGCATTGGTGTCTGCGTGTGAGGCATCGGTGAGCAGCGGTTGTGCAAGTGTTGCCCCCGCAGCGAGTTGAACAAATGTGCGACGATTCATGACCTTTCCTCCGCTTTCTCCCTCGTAACTTGTCTCAACGGGTTTCATTCCCCACGTTTTGAGGCCCGATCGATCGTACTTCGGATTGGCGCGCCTCTCGGAAAGGAGCCTTCTCCTAAAGCCGGCGAATATAGTCGTAGTCCACTTTGGCGGCATCCAGCGCCGGCATATCGAGGAAAGGTGGTTCCTGTTCAACGTAGAGGTATTTGACCGCTGTGGCGGCAGCCGCATCGAGGATCGGTTTGTAATCGATATGCCCTCTTCCGAGTTCGGCGCCCTGGGGCCTGAGGCCTGGCGCCAGTGACGTACTGATTTTGCTGCCAGCGACGAAATCCTTGATATGCAGCATTCGGTAACGGCGAGGATATTTTTTTAAGTATTCGACAGGCTGGAATCCCGCCGCGATCATCCAACCGCAGTCAAGTTCGAATTGAACGAGTGCCGGATCCGTCTCGCTCAATAGAATGTCGTAGCCGGTGATCCCGGCCCCTAGGTCTTTGAACTCGAAGTTGTGGTTGTGATATGCATATTGCAAACCCGCATCGTGCGTTTTTTGCGCGATGCCGTTCAACTTTGCTGCCAGCTTCTTGTAGGCCTCTACTGAGGGCACGTCGCCGGTTCGGGGTGAGAACAGCGCCGAGCTTACGACGAAATTGACTCCAAGCGCGTGCGCATCGTCGAAGATGGGGTCGAGGTCCGGGACGTTCCACTGCATGTGAGCACTGTGGCAATGAAGCCTCGCGCGGGTTAGTTCGTCGCAGAACTCCCGGGCGGTCAGACCGGCAAAGCCAGCTGTCTCCACCTCGGTGTAACCGATGGCGGCGATTTGTCTTAGAGTGCCGCGCAGATCGCTCTCGAGTTCCTTCTCGACCGTATAGAGCTGGATGCCAATGGGCGCTCCGACGAGCGCGGCGTGGATCTTGGCGGGAGACACGGACAAGAGTGACGAAGCTCCAGCGATCGCTCCGCTCTGCAGAAATCGACGACGAGAGAATGAGAACATGTCCGCTCACCTTTTCTTGCAAAAACACCGCTCACCGCAATCTACAGGCCCTTCTTCATCTCAGCGATGCCGGCCGTGGAAACGCTGAAATCCTGGTCTCCCTTTCCTCCGCTGAAGGCTGCAACGAGGTAACCATGTTTCCCCCGCGCGATTGCGCCCCCGTTCCAACCGAATTCCCCAGTGAGAGGGGGACGGACATGGCTACCGCTATTCTTCAACGTATCGGCCATTTCCGACGCCTTGGAATAAGCAACTGCGAGCAGATTGGACACCTTTTGGTTCTGCGCGGGCTGATCCTCGATCCCACTACCTACAACGATCATCTTCGAAACCCACGATCGAACATTGTCGCCATCGAAAAATGCCACAACCGCAACGCCCTGAATTCCCAGTTCGTGCGCGCGTTTTCCCATAGCCAGCAAGGCGTGATCCGCGGTGCGGTCAAACTTTGCAACGTGAAGGGGGCGGCCGTCGTCCGGGCCGGCCGACGGTGCGGGATTGCCGTCAACGGAGGACGGACTTTGCTGAGCGGTTGCGCTCGCGAATGTGAAACACAGGGCGACGGCCAATGCCCATATCCTCGCTGTTCCAATCCGATCGTTGTCTTTCGCCGCCAATGACCTGATTCCCATCTGATTCTCCTCCGCTACCATTGATTGGCATCCGGCGTGGGCTGAGCTCCGGTGTAACGGGAACAGCATGGAGTCTTGACCGGAAGGAACTCCATGAATTCGACCCGCGTGCCTGCGGGATCGGTCAGGTCCAATTGAAGTTTGCCGTCAACTCCGAGCACTTGCGGATTCTTGCCCGGCGCCGGTTTCCATCCGCGCTGCTCAAGGCGGCGTTGCAATTGGGAGACACTCACCACGCCCGGCGCAAAGTGATCCGCGCTGCCTAGCTG
The DNA here is from genome assembly GCA_964630985.1 of uncultured Occallatibacter sp. Lineage (GTDB taxonomy): Bacteria > Acidobacteriota > Terriglobia > Terriglobales > Acidobacteriaceae > Telmatobacter. The sequence goes on along the minus strand of CAZVYV010000002.1, from coordinate 27,529 downwards.
TGCGCGTGTTGGCCGATCAGGCAAATACAGCATGTATTCGATCCAGTCCGTACCGTTTGGAACTTGCATCATAACCCAATCGACGTCCTCTTCTTTGGCCCCACCTTGCCAGTAAAGGTGAAACCCGAGAATGTCTTTGTAGAAGCGATCCATCGCGGCACGGTCGCGGACAACATAGCCGGCATGAATGATATGTGTGCTGAGTCTTCTCGATGCCAGCCTGGGCTCCGGCAGAGAATGAGATCCTGCCTCGACGAATGCGATCCGGTTTCCTTCCGGGTCATGAATGAGAAGAGTTTTTGATCCATCACGATCGATGGTCAAGGTTGGTGGCACAACAACCTGCCGACTGTCCAAATAGCGTCGCAGAGACTCCGCGTCGGTTGTGGCAAAGGCGACAGATTCCAATCGGTTCATGCGCCCGGAATCCGGTGGAGAGATCAGCTCAATGTATTGCAGATGGTTTGCATAAAACCGGACTCCAGACCTTGCGTGGCCGCGAGGCATCATTTCCCAGCCAAGCAAAGACTGATAGAACTGCTGTGATTTCGCCATGTCGTCCGCATAAAGCGTGACGTTGGCAATGCCCGTGATCGGCGGCCTCGTCTTCGAGAAGTCTTGAGCCGGAGCGATTCCGGGAAGAGCGAAGGCGATGCGTAGGATTAGAGTTCGCATCATGAGCCCATCCAATGCCATAGAAAATGGGGTCAGCTAAGCGCCGATGTCGCGCGAGGAAATCCTCAGGGTCGCGGTTGTCAATCCGAAGGCGACAGCATCGACATCGATCGAACCAGCTTTGCCCGTGGTCCGAATCAGGGCCGTGGCAATCCCCGCAGCAGCTCGTACCGGGTTTGCAACACCACTCCGTCCTCCGATTATTTCCCCGTCGCCGCTCACCTTGAAATTGATTTGGTCGTCCCCATATGGATAGGTTGTGCCGCGGTTATCGCAGACGTGGGCGTAAATACGCACCCAGTCGGATCCATCGGCGACGAGATCGCGGCCGCAATCATCCAGAACGAGCCTCAACTGCGTCGGAACCCCGGGGGCCTGCAACTCGTGAGCCGCAACAACCTCGCCGTCTACGAGCCCTTCCGCCCGCACATTTCCGATTGCCGTTCCCGGCTTTGCGATGCCTGTGGCAAAAAGCATTGAATGCAATTCACCGAACTGCGAAAGGCGAAATGTAAACGGCGGATGCGGCAAGTGAAACCCAGTATCGGGCTTCTGTGTCGCGATTTCCTTGCCGTTCTGCAATAAACGCACCTCGTCACAGTTGCTGAAGACCATAACTGTAACCGGAGATTGAAACGTTGCGAAGTTAGTGATATACACCATGGGCCCGCTGCCGATGTTCATTTCCATCTTTTTCAAAGGGCGTTGGCTTTGGAACAGGTAGTAGTCGAACTTTGGGAGCCGAAACAGGTCCAGAGGCGAGCCATAAAACGGTTGATGATGGTAGCCGCGATAGTAATCAACCCCTGCCCAAAGATCAGCTCCTGCAGCGCGTGCTGTCCCGAGGGCGGGCGGCGCGTCCAATTTGGCGTAGATTCCATCCAAAGCTTCGAGATGCCGCGCCGACTGGGTCAGCATTGCGGTTTCACCCCATTCCCTCGCCACGCGCACACTTCCCTGCTGATCAGTCCAATTATCGACTTGATCGCCCCACTCGCGGATCCACAAGGGCTTGGTCCCGTTGTTTCGCGAGTACTCCACATCCCATCCGTCAAAGCCCGCTACCGGTTTCGATATGCGATCGCCAGCGGCGTAACAGCCTGCGACGGGGAACTCCTCGTGAACGATGCGGTAAAGATCGGCCGCGACAAGACTGTTGTCCGTCTCGTTGAGTTGGGCTTCCCACAAAAGCACAGAAGGATGGTTGCGATCGCGGCGAATCATCTCGCGAGCGTTCTGGCAAACGCGCTTTCGAAACAGCTCGTCTCCCATGAACTGCCAGCCCGGATTGGAGACGATGGCCAGAATACCAAGCTCGTCGCAGGCATCCATGAAGGCCGGGTCCTGGGGGTAATGACAGCGATAGGAAGTGAATCCCGCCTCACGCAGCTTGACTGCATCGCGGTGATGCGCAGAGGCAGGCAGCGCGTAACCAACATACGGATGGTCTTGATGGCGGTTGGCGCCAAGAGAGAAGAAATACTCACCGTTGATCTTGAGTCCTTCGTCTTTATCGATGTGAAAGGTTCGGATGCCTATGCGCGCGAACTGGTCGTCAATCGTTTTGGCACCCGCGCCCCCATCTTCGAGGACCGAAGTGTGCAGCAAGTAAAGATAGGGGCGCTCCGGATGCCATAATTGCGGCGTTCGCACTTCAACGCGCTGAGTCAGCGACTTCGATGAGTTTGGATCGACCTCGAGCCCGTTCTCCGTGGTCGCAACTAGGACGCCGTCGGCATTGAACAACTCCTGGCGCACCCGTGCGCGGCGTCGATCAACCGAGTGGTTCTCCAAGTCTGTCTGAACCTGAACGGTCGCGCTATCAGCCGAGACATCTGGAAAGGTGACGAATGTGCCGCCGCCAGAAATCTTGTTCGACAGGATCGGGTCGCTGATGTGCAGACTGTCCAGGACCTCAAGCGTGACGCTACGATAAAGGCCGCCGAAATAAACAAAATCGAGGCTGTCCTGCGGTTTACCCGGCGGCGCTTCAGGATCGTCGGAATTGTCGAGGCGTACGGTGATCGTGTTCGATGTATGCTCACCAAATTGGATATGCTTTGAAATGTCTAGAGTAAAAGGAAGGTAGCCGCAATAATGAGTGGTCAAGTACTTGCCGTTCAGCCACACATCAGCGACCTGCATCGCGCCTTGAAACACCAAGTGGACGGTTCGTCCGCGCCAATTCGATGACGACGTAAAATGTTTTTGATACCAGCAGGTTCCCCGATAGTTACGTCCGCCGCTTGCATCGAGCGGTTCAAGGCGGACAGTGTGAGGCAAATCGACGCGCTCCCAGGCGGCATCGTCCAAAACGGTGAGATCTGATCCTCTTTGTACCTGAGAAGATAGCCGCTGTAAGTTGGCAGACGCATCATCGGGTCGGATGAAATTCCAATTTCGGTTGAAGCTCAATTGTAGGCGTGCTTCGGGTTTTCGTGGCCACGAAGAAGATTCGATCTTCTTCGGGCTTTCGGTCTGAGCGGCAACACCTTCCCGCCCGAGCAAATTTCCAATCGTTAGTCCCGCTGCAGTAATGGCGCTCGACTCTAAAAAACCTCTTCGCGAAATCGTCATCTTCTTTCCCGTCCCATTCGAACTCGAATGTCACTGATTAAAGCGCCTTGTCTGATCGAGAATGAAGAGCACATTTGGCACTAGCTAATATAGGCGCTTCGATGCGAAGGGGAATCAGCCAAAAGTCTGATTCGAGGCATTTTGCACGGAATTGTGGAGCAAATCTTGGAACAAACACGCGCATCCTGCGCAAGCTGTTCTAAAACTGAGAAAACGCTTACAGATTTCGCTCATTCGTCGCCTTTAAGCAGCCTGACGGCGGCCAACCAGCGATAGAACAGGTCCGGCCAGGAGCTGACGTTTGCGGCATTGCCGACGCGAATGCCAAACCCGTGCCCGACGTGCGCAAACACATGCAGTTCTGCCGGAATTCCAAGTCGTTTCATTGATAGATATAGCTCTGGAACTCCTTCAGAGATGTCTGGACGGTCATCTTGGCCGCATGCGAGAAAAGCCGGTGGAGTTTTGGGGTTGAGCGCAAGGCCCTGAGGAATCGCGGGATAAAGCAATGCCTGAAATGCAGGCACGGCACTGAGCCGATCAATGGGATCAGAAGCGGCAGGATTTCCGTCACCGGATCGAGTCGCCGCGAGCGCCGCCAACTCTCCGCCTGCAGAGAAGCCCATGACCCCGATTCGGCTCGGGTCAAGACCCCATTCCGCAGCGCGACTCCGCACCAAGCGGATGGCTCGCTGCATGTCCTGGAGCTCAGTGCCTTCGACGGTGTAGTTTGACCCTGTCTCCCGGGCAAGGCGGTATTTCAAGACAAACCCGGCAATCCCGTGATCACTCAACCACTCTGCAACAGCGTAGCCCTCATGATCGATCCATAGTTCACGGTGCCCGCCTCCCGGCGCAATGATCACGGCGGCTCCTGTCGCCTTGTCCGGCGACGGCAGATAGACCGTTACAGAGGGGCTGTGAATGCCGGAGAGAACATGATCCCCCTGGGGGCTGATTCTTACCATTTCCGGTGTGGTCTTGCCCTCCGAACCCGGCGCGCCGGCAGGCCACAGGAGAACAACAGGGTGTTGCGCCACCGCTTCCGCCGGAAGCGCCAACAGAGCGACGCTCAGCAGTCGCCATAGTTGAAAACTTACCTGGGTCCGCATCTCGCTCATTTCTCCGCACTCATGCCCCTGAGTTGGGGAGTTCGCGAAGAATTCTCGCTGCGGTATGGTTTCTTATTGAGGTAAAGTTTCTGGCGCAATCTCAGATCGACAGCAAGCTCCTTGTTGCCGCGCGAATCCGCAACGGCGATGGCGCGCGAAATCTGGGCTGAAGCGCGATCGAATTCCCCGGTTTCCGCGTAAGCCGCCGCGAGCACATCGAGCAAATCGGGGTCTTCATCTGGACTCAAGGCAATCGCGGACTTCGCCAAACTGATTGCCTGACGGCCGTTGCGCACCGATGCATCGGGCGCGGTTGCTATCAGCCAGGCGGCGCCTGCTATTGCGCTCACCCGGTTGCTGTCGAGCGCCATTGCGTCTCTCCAGTGATTCAGCGCCTCGTGCCAGTTGCCAAGCGCTTGATAGGCGCCGGCCAATGCTTCCTGGGTCCCCGGAAAACGCGGTTTGAGCTCAACCGCCTTATTCAATTCAGGAATTGCCTCGTCTGGGTGCCCCTGATCGAGCAGGAATTTCCCCAAAACAACATGACTTTCAACCCACATTGGATTAATGCGAATGGAGTTTCGTAGATGTTCAAAGCCCTCCTGGGTGTGACCCTCGAGGAATAGGGAGACACCAAGACCGTTCTCTACCTTCGCGTTTTCTGAATCCAAGGCCTCGGCTTTTTGCCAAATCGCCAGTGCATCTGCGTTCTTCCCATCGTCTTCGAGGTGTGTAGCCTGATCGATGAGCTTATAGACTTCAACCGCTGGTACCTGAATGTCGTCGATCCCGTCGCCGGAGGTATTCACAAACTCGGGGATGTTTACCGCACGGTTTGACGCAGTTGCATTATCGATAAGAATCGCAGGGCTCGAATCTCCACTGGCATCGATGTGTGTCAGGTACATCTGCGTGTAAGGGGAGCGCGCCTTGGAGGAGAAAACCAGCCAGCGGCCGTTGGGCGAAAAACTATGCCACGAGTTCATCAGCGATGTATTTGCCCGAAGCCGGCGCGCCTCACCGCCTTCGAATGGGACGATATACAACTGGCTGTCAGGACGCATCAGTTGGCCATTGCGGCACTGGACAAAGACAATCCACTTTCCGTCGGGCGAGACCTTGGGGAAATTGTTGCTCATGCCGTTGTTTGACGCACCAGCGATGGGCTCGGGCGCGCCGCCGCGTCCGTCGTTGAAGGGAATGCGGTACAGATTGTACTGGAGCTGCGTTTCGTTCGGATCATTTGCATGAAGCGCGGGCTGCTGGCCGTCTCGGTATGGTTCGCGAGCCTGGCCTCGCGCAAACACAATCCATTTCCCGTCCGGGCTCCAGAAGCCATCGGTCTGCACAAAAGCGGGATCGTCGGCGCCGGGCAGGGGTTGCCGCTGGCCCGTTTTGCGGTCGTACCACTCCAGTATTCCTCGAGTGGGATAGAAAACCTGCAAGAAGTGATAGTCCTTGAAGTTCGTAATGTAGTAGGTTCGCTGGACATCGAGCGATGGAGGGGCAAATGTGCTTACAACGTAGCGGCCATCCGGCGAAACCTGCGACATGAAACCCACTCGCGTCAAACCTGGTTGGCCGTCTTTATTCCATTCGACTACGTCCTGGTTTCGGATCGTGATGTGACGCGAGACGGGAACAACCGCATACAGCCCCTTGTCGTTCGCCGGACCATCCACGTCGATGCCCATGGTTTTGCCGTCAAGAGAAAAAGAATGGCAGTTAGCGCATGTGGGCATATTGGTGAGCAGCGTCCGGCTTTCCGGCTGCCGAATATCGCGCAACCGCCATTTGATCAAGTGAATCGCCGACGGAGAAAGCGGTTGGACAGTGCCGTTAGCGCCCTGAGAAGGCATGAGGGGGACATCGCGGTAGAAGATAGGGGATCCCACTGGATCAGGCGAGGTAACAAAGCTGATGTGTGCCTGAGAGACTTCCAAGTTTGCCTTGCTATAGCCTGTGACCGTTAGTGTCGCCGCCTTCCCAGACGAGCGAGATTGAATTGTTTCCCATGTCGTTTTGTCTGGAGTCCACGCCCAGGATGCGGCCTGCTGGGGATTCAGCTTGGGCAATTCGTTGGTCTCGCTCACGCAGTCCGGGTCGATCGCCCCGAGGTGCATGCGCTCGCCTTTGGAGACGACGTGGATCGGCGAGGAGTCGCCCTGTAAGGCAATATCAATCGTCCAATACGAAGCTATGCCGTCGCGCCAAAGAAAAGTTGGCGAAGTGATGCCGGGCGGGAAGATGGAACCGTCTTCGGGATAGTCGATAGAAATGGGCCAAAGCGAGGAACTTGTTTCAGATTGAGATCGCATTGCCCCCATTACCGAACTGAGAGTTGGACCCACAAGAGCAACGAGGATGGAGACAACCGTAATGGACAACGCGGCGGAGACCATTCGGCTGTGCAGCCGGGATATCGCGCCTGCTGAAAGGAGCATCGAAGTCCTCCGTGTCGCTCTTGGATCGTGATCCGCTCCTGCATCGAATGTCAATCGTTCGAGTTCAATCGATCGTGCGATCACAGGGAAGCGGAAATGAAATCGTCTGCCAGACGTAAAAAGGCCCGGACAGCACGTTCGCCATCCGGGCCTTCCTTTTGAGCGACTAGAAAGTAAACTTCAAAGCCGCCTGGCCCACACGTGCATTGTTTGTAGTCGATCCGCGGCCCCCGTTGATCGCGCCGAACGTGGAGTCGGTCGGTGTGGTATCAGGGGTACTCATAATCGGGTGGTTGAATGCGTTGTACATCTCAAAGCGTACCTCCAACGTGTACCGTTCCATGACAGGGAAGTTCTTCATCAGCGATGAGTCGACGTTGAATTCCGGCGGTCCGATAATGATGCCGCGGGCGCTGTCGCCAAAGGTTCCGTCGTGGCGAGTGACGAAAGCGGACGGGTTGAAGTACTGTTTGACCCACTGCGATCTGCCACCCTGGCGGACCTTGAGCGAAGCACCTGGGACACGATCGGCACGGTCGCCTGCACAGTATTGCAGGCAGCCTCCGCCGTAGCCGGGTTCACCATATGCGGCCTGGCTGCTGCCAGCCCCCATGGAGAACGGCGCACCCGATTGCCAGGTAACGATGGGACTTAACTCCCAACCTCCCAGAGCTTCCCTAACGAAGAGACCTTGTCCCTTGAATTCCGGTGTCTGGTAGATGAAGTTGGTGGTCCATGTGAAGGGGATACTTGCGCTGGAAACGCCGCGGCTATAGCCCAGGTCCCTGGGATTGTCGATTCCGTTTTGACTCGCGGCGATATTCGCAGCGCTCGCCACATCCATCGTCTTTTGCCATGTGAAACTCGTCTGCGCCTGGAGCCCGTGGGACATATGCCGTTGGAAGCTCGCTTGCAGAGAGTTATAGTTTGCCGTTGCCCCGCTGTCGTACTCCAGAATGCCACTGAAGTTTGAAAACGGAGCGACTGGTTTGGGCGCCAGAGCAGGCGCCGGACAGTTCGATGCGGTGTAAGAGGTGCAATAGCTGTAGCCGGCAAAGTTGTCATCCTGCACATAGCTTTGATGGTAGGACTCGCTACCGACGTAGGCTACGCGGAGCGCCATGGTATTGCCGATTTGCTGTTCCACCGCGAAGTTCCAAGCCTGGGTCTTGCCAGCCTTGAAGTTCCGGCCAAAGGACGCCTGCTCGTAGACCGGGGTTGGAACCGCGGCGTTCGACGGCGGCTTGTAGTTGACATTGGCGAACGGCGGGAACGGGCTCACGCCATTTGTCCCGAAGGTGGAGGTTTGCCATGGATTGTGGAAGTTCTCAAACCCGGCGATCGTTTGGCCGGAATTTGGGGCGCAAGGGCCAGTGACTGAACCCGTGGCGCAAATCGGAACACTGGACGGCGGAGGCGGATTCAATGCCGGTGCAAACGGAGCGATATCGACAGCATGGTTGTAGTCGGAGTACGGCACAGGACCGCTGAAGATTCCGAAGGCCGCGTGGAAGGATGTGTGGGCTAGATTCTTGGGCTGATAGGCAACACCAACGCGCGGCTCAAAGAAGTACACGCTACTTGGGCGAAGTGCGGCGTCTACACCGGTGTCGCCAGGAAAGACCAGCCCGGTAGGCGCAGCAGGAAAGATGTAGCTCTTCTGGCCGGCTACGAACGCCGAACCACGTCCTCCGACAGACACGGGCGCGAAATCAGGATCCCATCGCAATCCGAGTGTGAGAGTCAGCCCCGGTTTCACGCGGAACTCGTCATTCACGTACGGATCAATGATCCAGCCTTGAATATCGGCCAATTCACCCGCTCCCTGCTCAAAGCTGCTCATATAGCCAAGCAGCCAGTCGGCAATTCCGTTTCCTGTGTAGCTACCACCGAAGCCGATGATCGCGTCTGCCGGGTAGTTTGCAGCGTTTTCAACAGCCCTCTGGTGAATGATGTCGGCGCCCATGGACAACGTATGACGGTGAATGGTTCTGATCAAAGTTTCGGTAACACCCATCGTGCCGCGGACTTCGTTCGAGGGTTCGGTCCAGCCACCATTCGCCGGGCCAAAGGTCGCCCCCTCCATGTAGCAAACCGGCTCTGTGATGGCAATGTAGCGTGACCAACACATCGGTTTGTTGTTGTGATCCACCACAGGAGTTCCGTTATGGAAGCTTTGCTGGGTCCAGAGAACCGTGGCCGTGTTGACCGTGTTCTGGTTGATCGTCCAGGTGTGCTGCAGAATCTCGTTGAAGTACCATCCCTGCTCGCCGAAAGTCTCGTTCCAAGTGTTCAGGTTCAATACAGATAGAACATCACCTGGCGTGTCGCCGGATGGCTGAACGTATTTGTCGATGTACGAACGTACGGTCAATCGCTGATTGCTCGAGAGGTCGTAGTCGACCCTGGCAGTGTACTCATTGGTTTTCTGATTCCCAAGATTGGCCGATCCGTATAACATCTGGCCCGCGAGGTTCTGGGCCGGGCCCGATGGGGCAGCGGTTCCAGAAGCGGGGGCACTATGGCCAGGCAGGCCGTCGTTGGTTACCTGTACGGCGACTGGATCGAGCGCTCCGACGAGTTGATTAGGTTTTCCGCCGACAACATGGAATGGGCCGTTCAGCCATCCGCAGGTGAGACTTTGCGGTCCGGTATAGCCTGAGCCGCATGAAGTGTTGTGGGCTTCGGCGTAATCGACCAATCCGCTAAAGTCCCCGGCCAACATTTGCTGGGTGGGCGTTGACGTGGAATTGGTTGTGCTCCCCGGCCCTCCTACAAGATCGGTTCCCTGATAGTTGAAGAAGAAGAAGAGGTGGTTCTTGATGGCCGGCCCCCCGATCGACCCGCCGAACTGGTTCCGTCGATACGCGTCCGGATTCCCGCCTTTCGGGTTGATCCAGTCTGTAGCGTCGAGATCGGTGTTGCGCAGGAACTCGAAAAGTGCGCCGTGCCACTCATTCGAGCCACTTCTTGTCGCCATGGAAACCACACCACCGGTCGAGAAACCGTATACGGCGCTGAAATTGTCGGTGATCAGGCGAAACTCCTGTGTCGCATCGGGGTTGGGAGTTGGCGAGTTGGTGCCAAGGTACGTGTCCATATTGGAGACGCCGTCGAGCATATAAAATGTGCTGCCGATGCGGCCGCCATTGGCGGAAGCCCCAGACTCACCCGCGAACGAAAATCCCGCCTGGGCAAAAACCACGCCTGCTTTACCCGCGTCGACCATCCCCGGCGCAAGGAGCGCCAGCGTAGACGGGTCGCGCCCGATTAGCGGCAGATCAGCCACCGACTGAGAATTGACCGTCATGCCCAGCTCGGCCGTGGTGGTGTCAATCAACTCGGTATCGGCGGTCACGTTTACGACTTCGCCTTGCGCGGTCGCCACTCTCATGGCTACGTTCTGTGTCGCGTAGAGATTGGCATTGATGACGATGCCCTTCTGAACGTATTCGGCAAATCCTCTGGCCGAGATCGTCAAGGAATAGTCGCCAGGCGAAACCAGCTTGAACAGATAGACACCTGTAGAATCTGTGCTTGTGGCCTGCGAGTAGTTTGTGTCCACATCGGTAAGCGTCGCCGAGGCCCCGGCAATTGCGGCTCCCGTGGGATCTGTGATCTGACCGCTCAAATTGCCGTAAGTGCTTTGTGCATGCGACACTGTGGAAGAACCCAAGGCGCCGACCAAGGCGACAATCGTCAAAGCCCGAAGGCACTTTTGAATTGCAGATTGCATACCTACCTCCCGAATTTGTTGTTTTGGTCCATGTGGGTTGATCAAATAGCGCCAACCATGCAGGTCGATTTCAATCGCGAAGGGATGGAATGAAATCGTTTTCAAATTCAACGTGGCCGCACAAACTTCCAAGGTTTCGCTGGCTTTAACTGTTTCGTTTGTGCAACGTTGGCTGCACTACGAACAGGTTTTTCCCAGGCGACGCGAAGTCTACGCCTTCGATTTGGCGCAAAGCATCCGCCAAAAGTATGATTACTTTGCAATTTTTTTCCCAAGCCAAGCATGTTCGGTTCTCGGCATGGAAGTCCATTCGATCCAATTAGTTATATCAGCCATCACCCGGTTGTATTGAAGGTCCGATACTTCCCGGCGAGCCCGACTTTAGTCGGATAGCTTCGATTTGGCTGAACCATTTAAACTGCTCGCGCGTGTTCGAGTAATCAGCCAAAGGGTGCATGTTTTTCCGCAGCCAAAATGCTCGGGATGGAGTGGGTTGGTGACCGTGCGAACATCTCTGAATCGAGCCAGTGTCACCTTCGGAATCTCCATGCTCCAATTCGGCTTTCTGGGACCCATCGCCGGATCGACCCCACTGGCAGCGATTGCACTATGCACACCCCCCTCCGAATTGCGCGCGCAAATTGCAACACATCCAACGGCCGAAAACTACGCGAAGCTGGGGAAGTGGTTTGCCGATCACAAGCGCTTTTCGTGTGCAGCGACGGAGTTCGCCGCTGCATTCCGGCGCAAGCCTGAATCAGCTTCCTACGCTTACCTTTTGGGATTGAGCATTCACTCAGCGGGAGACGAAAAGGGCGCAACGACCGCTCTAAAGAGAGCAACAGAGCTGGACACCAACGATGTTCGCCCACATCTACTTCTTGCCACGATCTACGACAAACAGAACCAGGCGGCCGATGCTGAAGCCGAATACCGTGCAGCTCTCTCGATCGATCCCAACTCTTCCGCGGCCTTGGATGCGCTATCTGGAGACTTCGTCGAAAGAAAGGACTATGGTTCCGTCATCGCGCTGCTTGACAAGCCGGACAGCACCGTAACGCGAACATCGCTCCAAAGTCTCAACCTTGGTATTGCCTATGCCGGCGAGGCACGGTTAGACGATGCGACCCGCGTGTTGCGCGAGGGCCTGAACGACGACCCAGACTCTCTCGCTATCGCCGACGAACTGGCTGTTGTTCTTATGCTTCATGGACGCGAAAAGGAGGCCTACGCTCTTCTCGATTCGGTCCTGGCAAGACACCCCGAAGATGAGACTATGCAAGTACTCTACTTGCATATTCTGGTATCAAGCCACGGGGAAAAGGCCTCGGAGCTCGCCGATAAGTTGATCGCCTCCTATCCCAATAACTGGGAGGTTAGTTATCTCAAAGGCGTACTGGAGATGCGCGATGGGAACTTCACGTCTGCGCGAGAATTCATGGAACGCTCGATCGCATTGAATCCGAAGTACGACCATTCGCATGCCGATCTTGGCAGCGTGCTGGCATCGCTTGGCGATCTGGCCGGTGCGAAAACCAATTTGACGCGTGCGATTGACCTCGAGGACACCGAGCCGGAGGTCCACTACAATCTGGCTCGCGTGCTGATGCGACTGGGCGAAGTCGTTCAGGCCCAGGAACAATTGAAGATCTATCAAAAGCTCAAGGGCGCGGAATCAGGTAAAGCGCAGGCGGCTGGAAAGTCAGAAGAAGGCGACCAGGCCATGACAGAAGGTGACCCTGCAAAGGCTGCGGACCTTTACCGTGAAGCCATTGAATCCGATTCCAATGAAGCGGTTCTTTATTACAAGCTCTCTAGGGCACTGGATAAGGTTAACGATTTGACCGGTGAGAAAGCGGCGTTGCAGCAAGCCATCGCGCTGAATCAAAGCTTTCCGGAAGCACAAAATCAGATCGGCTTTCTGGCTGTTCACGCCGGCGACCTTGTCGGTGGGGAATCCCATTTCCGCGCGGCCGTTCAGGCGTCTCCGTCATACATCGTTGGCTGGATCAACCTGGCCGCCACGCTTATGAGCGAACAAAGGTGGGCTGACGCCAGGCAGGCCGTGGACCACGCTTTGCAGATCGATCCAGAGAATACTCAGGCCCGTCAACTGAGTCAAGATCTCTCCGAGGCGCATCTGACGCCATGATGGATTCGATGCCGCCGGCACCTCGACATTTGACGCGGAACGATTGGTCGCGACGACGTGTGCTCAAAGCGGTCCCGTCGATCGCTGCCTTGGCATCGCTTCCATTCGCCAAACGCCTGCTTGCATCCAAGCCGGATGCGCAACGGCCGTTCTCGAATTTCGTGGATGTTTCGGAAGCTGCGGGTCTCACCAAGGTAATGACTTACGGCGCCGGAACTCATGCCACTTATCTGACCGAAATCATGGGCGGCGGTTGCGCCTTTTTCGATTACGATAACGACGGCTGGATGGACGTTTTCGTCCTCGGAGGCCGCCTCCTCGAAAGCATCCCTCCCGGCGCCAGCAACCGGCTTTACCACAACAATCGCGATGGCACATTTTCCGACGTGACTGAAAGGGCAGGCTTGCTCGACGCCGGATGGGCGGTGGGAGTCTGCGTAGGCGACTACAACAACGACGGTTACGAAGATCTTTTTGTGACTTACTTCGGCCAAAACCGGCTCTACCGAAACAATGCCGACGGCACGTTTACCGATGTAACGGTGCGCGCCGGCTTGGGTTCCCCAACAACGCGCTTCGGGTCGGGATGTGCGTTCGTAGACTACAACCGGGATGGATGGCTTGACCTGTTTGTTTCCAACTATGCCGATGTGGATTTGGCCAAAATGCCGACGCCATCGCTCGAACGACCCAACTGCAACTTTCAGGGCGTACCGGTGAATTGCGGTCCGAGAGGGTTGCCGTTTCCCACACATCTGCTCTACCGAAACAATGGGGACGACACCTTTACCGATGTTTCGAAGCAATCCGGTGTGTCAGCGTTGCACGACGGATACGGATTGACCGTAGCCGCTTTCGACATTGACGACGACGGATGGCCCGACATCCTTGTGGCCTGCGATTCCACACCGAGCCTTGCGTTGATGAACAACCACGACGGCACTTTTCGCGAAGAAGCTCTGATGCGTGGTCTGGCTTTAAGCGGCGACGGCGAGGAATTGGCCGGAATGGGCGTCGGCGTCGCCGATTACGACTGCGACGGCCTTCTTGACGTCGTCCGCACACACTATATGAACCAGGCCACGGGCCTTTACCATAATCTCGGAAAAGGCGAATTCGAAGATGCCACCGCGCAAGCCGGGCTTATCCGCGAGCGGCGCTTTGTATGCTGGGGCGCTGGCCTGCTCGATTTCGACAATGACGGCAACCCCGACATTTTTATTGTTACGGGGCAAGTTTACCCTGAGCTTGAAGCGGTTCTGCCCAAATACCCGCGCAAGGGTCCTCGAATTGTCTTCCGTAACCGAGGGAACGGAACGTTTGAAGAACTACCCGATGGCGCGCAGTCCGCGCTCGATCAACGCCATGTGAGCCGGGGATGCGCGTTCGGCGACTTTGACAATGACGGCGACCTCGACGTTTTGATTATGAATCAAAACGAACCGCCGACGCTGCTTCGCAACGATGCGCCAATAGACAATCATTGGATCAAGATTCGGCTGCGCGGCACCAAGAGCAACCGCAGTGCGATCGGAGCGCGTGTCGTTGTTCGAAGTGGATCACGTGTTCAAGCCCAGGAGGCGATGAGCCAGTCAAGCTATGTCTCCGCAAACGATCCACGGCTGCACTTTGGACTGGGCTCATTTAAAACCGTCGAGATTGAAGTTCGATGGCCGCTGGGGACGACGCAAGCGTTTAAGGCTGTCGCAACAAATCAGCTGATCACTTTGATTGAGGGATCGGCGGAAATTCAAGCGGAAAAACTGGTTCCGGTGCCTATACGGAAATAAGATTCTGGCGTAGCGTCCCTCGGGAGGAAGTGCTCAATGACTTAACGGAAGCCCATCAGGATGCTTCTGACCAGCGATTAACGATGACCGATGAGCAGGACGCTCCACCGATCGATTGACTCGACAAAAGCAACACCTCGAACTGAAGAGGAAAACCGATGGACGAGATTGCCGGGATACTGGAAACAATTGGTCGCACGCCAATCAAAAAGCGTGCCATCACGAATCACGAAGTATTGAATGAGGCTTATTCATACGAGAAACCAAGCTCATTCTCTCGCGGGATGCGAGTTGATTTGAACGGAATCGCGATTCTACTCATTTCAGGAACGGCTTCGATCGACGGAGGAGGGAAAAGCGTACACGTTGGTGATTTCCGAGCACAGATGCAGCGCACCCTCGCCAATATCACTGGCTTGCTGAGCAGTGAAGGCTGCACTTGGCATGACGTGGTTCGCACCACCTGTTATCTCCGCGATATTGAACGCGACTATGAGGCGTTCAATGAGGAGCGCACAGCGTTTTACAAAGATCTGGGGCTTAACCCGCTGCCGGCGTCGACCGGCATCCAGGCAATCCTTTGCCGCCCCGAGCTACTGATAGAGATTGAGGCGATCGCCATGTTCAGCACCGGGAAAGCCGCAGAACCATTGGATCAGGACTAATTCCCGACGATCGGTGTCAGTTGACCGTGATCATGATTTGCGCGCTTTGCGAAACGTTGCCAGTTGAGCCGGCTGCGGTGATGGTCAGTGTACCCGTTTCCGATTGAGGCATGGTGGTTCCGCCGCCTCCTCCGCTGCCGCCACCGCACGCACTGAAACCTGTGGCCACGGCAAGCAAACCGAGCAGAAGGAAGAATCCCTGGAGACGAGCGCGGTGCAGAAACCGTTTGCGCGTCGAACCGGTGAGCAGAAGAAGGATTTCGGCGGGCAGCCAGCACAGAGTTGCATGAGCGATGCTGCGAGTGCGCTGAACGGGAGGCGGCTGCAGCGCAGCGATTGAGGACGGGGCGGTGATGGTGACCGCCCCAGTGACTGCCTGATTCGAGCCATTGAGTGTGAGGCTGGCAGGATTGAAACTGCACGTTACACCCGTAAGCGTAGAGCTGCAACTAAGAGCGACCGTGCCCTGATAGCTACCGCTGGGCGTAACAGTGAGCGAGATGCTGGCGTTGGCGCTCGTTGCAAGTGTGACGCTGCTCTGAGCTGTGGAGAAGGTAAAGTTGGGCGGAGGCGGGAGTGCGGATCCACCTTCACCAATGTGAACGGGAACAATTTGCCATAACTGAGTGTTGTTAACGGGCACGATCCAATCGAGGCTGGTGCTGGATGGAGCTTGTTGCTGGATGGCGCCGGAACTGGAGGCCGTAAGAACCATGCCGCTGGCTTTGTTGACGAAGGTGTAATTGCCGCCACCGGCAGTCACGAGATTCCACTCCTGCGAGGCATCGCCAGAGGAAGCGGGGTTGAGCACAACGGCAGTGCCCGCCGCGCTGGAGCCGGAGTTATCGAGGACTTGCGCCATTGCGCCGGCGCTGACATTCAGGCTCGATACTTGCAAGTACCCGTCGCCATTGCTGGTGATCGACCATTGCTGGCCTAAGCTGGCGCCGCCGTCACTGGATGAGGTGCCGAGGGGTGCGCCGGAAGAGCTGGCGGAGCCCGCAACCCCCAGAATCTGTCCGCTGGCAACATTCGCCAGAGCGTATGCAAGCGATGCATCGAGCTTGCCTCCGAGCGCGTCGGCTCCGCTGAGTATCGAGGAGTAATTGGACGCCGAGGAGAGCGAGGTTCCGGATGTATCGGCGTTGTCAAAGAGAGTCAGGCCGTTCCAGACATAGGTGGCGTCAATGTGTCCATCGCCGTTCGTGAACCCGCCGCCGGTGCTGGCGGTGTTCACGCCCTCTGGGTCCCAGTAATCCAGGCCCATGCCGAGATAATTCGGCAGATTTTTGAGAACGTTGTTCACGTCGATGAGGAACTGGCGCTGGCCCGCGACGGTGGCCGGATACCAGGGGTCGTTGGAATCGAATCCATTTTCGTAATGTTCGCCGACCTCGATGAGAAAAATGGGAACGCCGATCGAGTTGGCGGCATTCGTAAGCACTGTCTGCTCGACAGGTTGATTGGACGGATTGGAGGCAGAAGCCTGCGCCGCGGTGAGCGGTCCGTGGAATAAGGGGTAATAGCTTTGGCAAATAGCGTCGAATGGAATCGCGTCGGTCTTTGCCTCGGCGAAGAAACTGGTCAGGTCCCATGCGGGCGTGATGTGGATGCAGCGCAGCGGAGGAGGAAGGGACGGTCCGATCGAAGTGTCAGACGAGGCATCCAAGACGGCCTGCATGGCCTGCTGCTCCACAGCGGCAAAGTTGCTGAAGTTTGAGCCGGGCGAGGCGAGCGATCCGAAGAATCCGGTATCGACTTCGTTGCCGATTGAAACCATATCGGGCATGACACCGGCGGCACGATAAGACTCGAGTTCCGATTTGACGTAGCTGTAGACCGAGGATTCGAGTTGAGCAAGATTACTCGATGACCAGGCGCCGGGCGTGGCCTGAGAAGAACCACCGTCGAAAAAAAGCGTGAGCTCGATCGACATGCCGAGCTGCTTGGCGCGTTTGGCAAGATTCAGATCGGTGGGATCGGTTTCAGCATAGCAACCGTTGCCGGTGCAAGTTGCCGGGAGAGCGGCGCTTCCGTTGAGTGTGATGGTCTGGTAAGGCGGCGTGGAGCTTGGACGGATGCGGACCAAATTGACCCCGTGATTCTTCAGCATGGCAAGGACATCGGCGGTCTGGCCCGCGTCCTGCCACCAGGGCAGGTTTTCCGCGAGCCGGTCGGCCTCCTGCTTTTCAAGCAGTGCATTGTCTACGCCACGGAAAAATGCAGGCCGCAGCAGCCACTGCTGGCTTTGCGTGGTGGACGCCCCGAGAGCAGTCTGGCTTAATTGCGAGCCGGACGTGGCGGCGCTGCCAGACACGTCGAGCACAAGGCCCGTGCCGTGGTTGGTGAGCGTGCTGAAGCCATTACTGGTGGCGGCAAGAATCCATTGCTGCGTGGCGGAAGAGAGCGAACAGGTGTTTTCGACTGTTGATGTGGAGTTGCCGCTGACCTCGCTATCGAGACAAAGGCCGTCCGAAATATTGCTGATTGCCCAATCGCCGCCGGGGAGATGGGTGAATGCCCATCGCTGGGTGAGGCTGGTAAAACTGCGATTTTCGAGAACAACAGGCTGGCCGGGGGTGGTAGAGCCGCCGTCGAGATCGACTTGAAGGCCTGAGAGTTGATTGATGAGATAGTAGGTTTCGCCGTTGATCGGATCGGTGTCGACGGGCTCGACGGGCGCTTGGGCCCAGAGTGAAGTGCTGACAACGAAAGTGAATAGGAAAAACCGGAGAATCGGGAATCGATCCGGACGCGCGGTCTGTCTGACTGAAGCCGTGTTCTCAGGCAATGGGACCATCATGAATGTTTCGCCTTGTGGTTAGGATGCCGGACCTGGAGGCGCGTGGACCTTGCGTAATGGATGCCGAGTGAAATGGCGTTGCTCTCAAAGAAGCCCCAATCACCACGAGAATGAGAATAAGGAGAAGCGGAAGAAATAGCATCCGACGGAAGGCGGATTCGGGACCCGCGCCAGAATGTGGCCGAGATACAAAATATCACCAACTCATAATTCCAAGTTGGAACAGCACGCTCAGAGCTTCAGATTTCGAGGAGTTTACCTATTGGAAATAGATGAGTTATTTCATATTTGATATCCCACCCGGAGAACAATCCGACTTTCGTCGGATGCAAGTGTTGAGTCCGAAGCATACTCTACCTCGTTGTGTCGAACCTTTGTGGAGGTGTGGTCATGAAAATGAAAACGCATACAATCAGACGTTTCGCTGTTTTGGTGTTGGCCTTCGTTGTCACCAGTGGACTGAGTGTGTTCGGGCAAAACTCGAACACAGGAGAGATCAAGGGTCAGGTTACCGACACAACCGGAGCAGTGATCAACGCCACAAGCGTGACTCTTCTGAACACCGCAACCGGAGTTTCGAACAACACGGAGACCAACGGCGTGGGTATATACGATGTGCCGTCACTGCCGCCTGGCCCGTATACCATCACATTCAGTAAAGCCGGATTCCGCGATGAGGTCCGCAGCGGAATCGTTCTGCAGGTGGCCACGGTTGCCGTGGACGCCACGCTTCAGTTAGGAACGGCTTCGCAGCAGGTGATTGTTACGGCCGATGTGCCGCTGCTCCAGACTGAAGACTCGGCGCAACACCTTGATCTGGATACCAAAGCAGTGCTGAACGCTCCCATCGTGGGAGGCGTTTGGTACAACGAACTGCTCAACGAACTACCGGGTGTGAACGGCGGCGGTGGTCAGGATGCCTCGGGGCAGAATGTCGGTGTGAACGGAACCGAAGGCAACTCCGGCACATTCCTCATTGAAGGATCTCTCGCCCAGGAGCCGCGCGACGCCAACGCCAGCGACAACTATCCGCCGGTCGACGCCATCGGCGAAGCGAACGTGCAGACGAGTAACTTCGGCGCGCAATACGGCAACGGCGTGGCTGCGTTCAATGTGCTCATCAAGAGCGGCACCAATAAATTCCATGGCTCCCTTTTTGAGTTCAACCAGAACAACGACTACAACGCGCGGAATTATTTCAACCCAGCGCCGGCGCCCGTTGCTCCCCTCCACTGGAATGAATTCGGAGGCAGTGTCGGCGGGCCGGTTGTGCGGGATAAGCTCTTCTTCTTTTTCACCTACCAAAGGAATCCCAATACGTCGTCGGGCGTCTACACGACGACGGTGCCGACGACTGGAACGAACGGAACGACGAATATGACTGCGGGCTGCTTCCCGGTGGCGGTGAACAACCCCAGCACGAGTACGCCCTACCCCAACAACTGCATTACCTCAGCTCTCGATCCGGTCGCTGTCAACATTCAAAAATACTTTCCAGCGCCTAACCTTGTCGGCGCCAATCCCTATGTGAATAATTACCGGGTCGTTCAGACTACACCGACCACTTCAACTTGGTATGTAGCAAAGGTCGATTACGACATCAACAAGAGCAATCGCATATCTGGATCCTATCTTGACTATCCTATTGGCCCGCTTACATACAGCGTCGACGCGTTCTGCTCGCTGGGATTCGACTGCACTCACGGCAATAACTACAACATGGACGAGCAGATCAGCGACACGTGGACGATCAACTCGCGTATGGTGAACGAAGCGCACATCTCGAGCGTGCGCGAGTACGACAAGTACATCCCACCGACGTTTGGCAAGGGGTACCCCACCACGATCGGGCTTGAACCCACCTACGGAAACGATGCGCCGGCCGATATCTTTCCCGGCATCACGGTCAACAGCAGCTCGGCAATCGGCGGTGTTGGGATTAACGGCGGCGTTCACGCAAAGCTCGCAGACGGCGCGCTAGTTGAATCCGACGTCTTCACCTTGATCAAGGGAAGACACACCATTAGGATGGGCGGCGAATTCGACAAAAGCTATCAGAACTATACAAGCTGGGGCGACGTAAGCTCGGGTAATTTCGTATTTGACGGTGTTGCCACCGGGCAGCCCTACGCCGATTTCCTGCTTGGCGAAGTCTATGGCTGGTACGTGTACGACTACGTAGAGACGGGCGCGCGCATGTGGAACATGGGCGCCTTTGTTCAGGACGACTATAAGATTAGTCCTAAACTGACATTGAACTTGGGCTTGCGGTATCAATACCAAGGTGGCTGGGGCGAGGTTCACAACCTTTGGGGAACGTTTAGTCCAACGGTGGTCAACACCGGACAGTACGCCCCGGCTGGCGCGCTTGGCGCAATGACTTATGGAGGACAGGGCGGCCGCAATACGATTCAGAATGGCGACAACGAGTGGGTGCCGCGCGTGGGCTTGTCATGGTCGGCGATTCCAAAGTGGGTGTTCAGGGCCAGCTACGGCATCTCCGATCAGCCCTGGTCCGTCGATCCCTATTCGGCTGCCTACGGAATCGGACTGAATCCGCACGGGAGCGAGGGATATGGAAACTCGCCGGCTTTCCTGCTCAAGAATGGTCCTGGGCCGGGCGCCGTCGCATATCCGAGCCTCAAGCAGTTAACCAACTCTCAATACAACTACGACGACGTGACCTTCTATCCGGAGCATCGGCAAAGCGCATACTATCAAGAATATCTCCTCTCGATACAGCGCGAGCTGCCTTTCCAGGCGTTGATCGACGGTAGTTACGTCCATACAAAGGGGACGCATCTTGGGTTTACCCGCGACATCGATCAGAACCCCGCGAGCAAAATGACCGGGAGCACAAACTGCTATTCCGGGATCAGCGAGTATCCGCTGTTCTGCTCGATTGGCGCGGTATATTTCGATGGATATGCCAATTATGACGCCCTGCAATTGAGGGCCGAGAAGCGGACTTCCTTCGGCTTATATGGTCTGTTCAACTACTCGTGGTCGAAGGAACTCGACACGGGTACTGGATCCGGCAACAATGCAACTGCCGATGTGTGGCAGAACGCGTTTAACATTCGAGCGAACTATGGCCTCTCCAAGCTGGATATGGCGAACTCGATCACTGGGTCCGTTTCTTACGAACTGCCTTTCGGCTCAGGGAAGCGTTTTGCTTTGCATGGAGCCGCGGATGAAGCACTGGGCGGATGGAGAGGAACCGGCTTTTACCAGATCCATAGTGGCATTCCGTTCACAGTCACAACGTCGTCGAACGGCCAGGATTTGAGCGGGTCGGGCGCCAACCAGTGCGGCTGCGGCTACTCCTGGCTGCCGAACGAGGTTGCGAGTCCTTCGGTCTCCAACCCCGGAGTGAATGAATGGTTCAATCCCAGCGCATTCGCCGTGCCTGCTGCCGGAACCTTTGGCAACGAGCGCCGAAACACACTGATCGGCCCGAATTGGCGCGACCTGGATCTGAGTTTAGGGAAGACGTTCATTTTCGTCGAGGGCATCCGGTTCGAGATCCGTGCCGATATGTTCGATGCCTTCAATCACCCCAACTTATCCCAGCCTAATGCCGCTGCCGGCGCGGGCGAGGGCCAGATAACCAGCACCGTCAACGGTGGAGCCCGCAATATCCAACTGGGAGGGCGACTTACGTTCTAGAATCGCCGCCATCCTTCGCGTTTGATTCAGTGTATCGGGTGGTCTTCTTCGAGAAGGCCACCTGGACTCGCAGAGCGCAAAGAGGACAACCCGGCGCGGATCTTCTTACAATCAGGAATGGCACTTTTCAAGAGACCGTGTCTGATGACGATGTCCACGGGGAGCGGCGCGGGCAGGTCGGCGATCTACCGCCGTTGCCACGGGGGGATCATGTGTGTCAGAAAGCGTGGCGACCATGCTTTCTCTATGCCGCGTCTCAGCGAATCGTGGGGCGCGCGCAACAGATTCCTTTTGATCGCGTTCATTCTGACACTCGCATTGTGCCATCACTCAATCGCGCAGACAGGCACGACCAAGAGCGAGCTAACTAAGGATCTGGAGCGCGGCGAAGAGGCGCTGAAGGCCAACGATCAAACAGCCGCAGCCGATCAGTTCCGAGCAGCGCTGAAAATCGACCCAGCGAACGTCGAGGCGAACGCCAACCTGGGCGCGATTGCCTTCTTTCATGGAGACTGTGCCGGCGCGATCCGGAATCTGCGATCGGCACTCGCAGTGTCGCCGAACCTGGAAAACGCGCAGGGGCTCATCGCCATGTGCGAGAAGCGTCAGGGAGAACCCGCAGCCCGTAACGATCTCGAAAGTGCATTCACAAAACTCAAGGACCCGAAGCTGCGCATGCAGGTGGGTGTGGATCTAGCCGATCTCTACTACCAGAATGGCGATCTAGACCGTACATTGCCGGTGGTACACGAATTGGTACAGTTGGCTCCGGACAACGCCGATATTCTTTTTTTCGCGCAGCGAATTTATTCCGAGATGGCCGATGACACGATGAATAAGTTGGCGCTGCTTGCCCCGGATTCCGCAAGGATGCAACAGCTTATTGCGGAGCGACTGATTAACGCCGGGGATCTGAAGGGAGCGATCGAACATTATCGCAAAGCATTGGCCGCAGATTCGCATCTGCCAGGGATGCACTTTGAGTTGGCTGAAGCGATTTTGGAAAGTTCGAATCAAGCAGAGGAGCAAGTTGCAGCACGCAAGGAACTCGACGCAGCAGTGAGTGACGAAGGCGATAACGCGAAGATTGAATGCGCTTACGGCCGCATTGCCGCTCTTCAAGACAAGTTCGATGAGGCGTTAGCGCATTATCAGCGCGCGTACAACATGGATCCCAATAGCGGGGAGGCGCAACTCGGCGTGGGGAAAACTCTCGCCGACCTGAATAAGCTCGATGAAGCGTTGAAATTCCTGCGTATGGCTGTACAGACCGATCCAATGAACGCATCAGCGCACTATAGGCTGACACTTGTGTGCCGCGACCTGCACCTCGACGAAGAGGCACGGAAAGAGTTGAAGGTCTTCCAGGAGGTTCGGCTAGCGAAAGATCACCTTGCGCAGTTATACGGCGAGATGAATCGCAGGCCTGAGCCGAAAGAGGACCTTCCGAGCGAACCACAGCCATGAGCGCGACGCCAATGGCGCAACTACTTATCACAAAGGTTTGTCCCAGGCCGAGCAAGTGGCCGGGGTTCGCTTCGCCGGCCAGAAGATGGGCCGCAGTAATTTGCCTGCCGTTCGCGTGCTCGGCCGCATTTGCGATAGCACCGACCGGCTTCACACGCAAAGTGTGGCAGACGCAGGACGGGTTGCCCGAGCAAACCGTGCAGGCGTTTGCGCAGACTCCTGATCATTATCTATGGATTGGAACAACGGGCGGGCTGCTTCGCTTTGATGGCGCGCGGCTGACAGTGTTTGACGTCGAAAACACGCCACAGCTAGGAACCAACAGTGTGTTCTCGCTAATGGTTTCGCGGGACGGGAGCCTTTGGATTGGGACAGAAGGCGGCGGTCTGCTAAGGTACGCGGCCGGCAAGTTTCGCGTATTTGGGTCGCAAGACGGGCTGAGCGACGGATTTGTGCGCGCGCTGCTCGAGGACCGCCAGGGAACCATCTGGGTGGGAACGGACAACGGGTTGTTGCGTTTTGTTGATGGAAAATTCAAGCGCGTGGATGGAATGGATGGGCGGCCAACGATCGCGGTACACGCAATTGCGGAGGATCACCTTGACAGATTATGGGTCGGTGGATCGCGATTGCTGTGCTTTGATCGCGACCAATTGCGGGAATATCGACTGCCAGGGGTGAGCAGTCAGAATCGGGTGAAATCAATACTTGAGACGAAAGACGGCACCATCTGGGTGGGCACAGTTTCGGGTTTGGATCGGCTCCGGCCCGCCGCGGGCGTCTTCGAGCGCATTTCAGGAATTCAAGGCACAGTGAGAGTGTTGCGACAAACCTCGGATGGGTTGTTGTGGGTTGGGATGATCGGAGGAGGGATCCGCAGCATCAAGGGATACGATTCCGTAACGATGACAGCGGCGGACACGTTGCCCAGCAACACTGTGCTGAGCGTTTTTGAAGACGATGAGCGCAACGTCTGGATTGGAACACAGGCGGGAATGGTACGCCTTACGCGCACGCCTGTGAGGATCGCATTGCTGCCTCAGACCGTAGACTCCGATTTTGGCACGATCTACGCAGACCATGACGGCACAATCTGGGTAGTTTCGACGGACGTGTTTCGTATGCGTAACGGAACGATTGAGCCTTACAGATTTCCTGGACTGGGGGATGTTTCGGTGCGCAACGTGTTTCGCGACCGGTCGGGCGCGTTGTGGGTGGGGACGGATGGGGACGGAATCATCCGCATGAATGGGAAGAACTTATTGTGGTTGACCACGAAGAATGGATTGACGAACAATTTCATCCGCGCAATCTTGCAGAGTCGCGACGGAAGCATGTGGATCGCTACAGACGAGGGTCTGAGTCACTGGACTCCCCGTGGGTTTACGAACTACCAGATGAACGACGGGTTGTCATACTTCAGCACGCGAGCGCTGCTCGAAGACCGCAACGGAGACTTGTGGGTTGGTACCGATCGCGGCTTAAACAGGATCCATGCAGGCGCGATAGTGCACGACGCTGCAACTGATGGGCTAGACCAGAGAAAAGTGTGGTCCATCCATGAGGACTCAGATGGCGGGCTATGGTTCGGTACACGTGACGACGGGCTTTACCGCTGGAAGCAAGGCAAGCTCACGCACTTTACGACGGATCAAGGGCTGGCGAGTAACAGCATCTACCAAGTGATTGAAGGTGCGAACGGCGGGTTCTGGATCAGCGGTCCCAACGGGATTTCACTTCTGAACCGTCACGAAATGGATGAGGCTGCAGATCACCCGGACCGCCGCATTTCCGTCACTTTTTTTGGCATCTCAAACGAGGTGAGCGCAGCTCAGATTTACGGTGGAAGACAGTCATCGGGTTGCGTAGATGCCCAGGGCAATGTCTGGTTCGCAACCAACCGAGGTCCCATTCACGTACTCAGGGATTTCGCCGAACACCCTGCGCCGCCTCCGGTGGCGATCAACGAAGTATCGGTGAATGGACGGCCAGTTGCAGCCGATCGGCCGGTTGTGCTTTATCCGGGCAACAGCCGCGTCGAGGTGGTCTATGCGCCCGTTCTGCTTCGCTCGCAGGACGAAGTACGATTCCGTTATCGATTGGAGGGGTTCGACACGAGCTGGATCGATTCTGCAACGCGGCGTGTAGCCACCTACACAAATCTGCCGCCAGGCAGATACACCTTTCGCGTCGCGGCCTTTGAAGGTAATAATGCACTCAATGCATCCGAGGCTTCGCTGGTCATTGTTCAACGGCCTCTCTTTTACCGCACGCCTTGGTTCATCGCGATATGCGTGCTGTTCATGACGGCATTGATTCTATGCGTATACCGATTCCGATTGTGGCAGATCAGGATGCGGTTCGAGGCCGTGTTGGATGAACGTGGACGACTGGCCCGCGAAATGCATGATACGGTGATCCAGGGATGTGCGAGCGTGTCGGTGCTGATTGAAGCGCTCTCGAGCGTGCTGAAGGGGGAAGATCAACTCGTGCAGAACCTCGTGGAGCACGCGCGAACACAGCTCCGCAGCACCGTCGACGAAGCGAGAGAAGAGGTTTGGAATTTACGACGAAACAAGGCCGCGGGGAACTCGTTTGGAACGGCGTTGCAGACGATGGCCGAGCAGATTGCCAAAGAGTACAACATTCCTATCATCTGCGAGTTGACCGGAAAACAGTTTGTGCTGAACCAGTTGGCCACGCACGAGCTGTTGATGATTTTGCGTGAAGCGTTGTATAACGCGGTGTTGCACGGGAAGCCTAATAAGATCGAGGTTCGCCTGGCATTTGAACGAAGCGATCTCACGCTGGAAGTTCGAGACAACGGGGTAGGATTCGATCCTGAAGCAATTGAACCAAACCAGAATCATCACTACGGGCTGGTGGGGATGCGCGAACGCGCGCAGTCGGTCGGCGGGCGGTTCAGGTTGCAGAGCGTGCCGGGGGAGGGAACCGAAGTGCAAATTCAGATTCCGCGCCGAGTTTCGATGGCGCAGAACGCTATGCTGGGGGCATGACCATGAGCGAAACGGCAAAGATCAAGGTAATGATTGTGGATGATCATCCGATTATGCGGGTCGGCGTAGCGGCGATCATTAACTCCTGCTCGGATATGAGGACTGTGGGCGAAGCCGGAAGCGGTGAAAAGGCGATGGAGTTGTTCGAGCGGAATCATCCCGATATCACCCTCATGGATCTTCGCCTTCCGGGTATGAGCGGAGTGGAAACGATTCGCAAGATCCGCAAGCGGCATCCGGAGGCGTGCTTCGTGGTGCTCACAACCTATGAAGGGGATGAGGATATTTATCAAGCCCTGGAAAGCGGAGCGCGCGCGTACGTCATCAAAGGAATGCCGCATGAAGTGCTGGTGGACGCATTGCGGCGTGTTCATGCGGGCGGGCAGTTCCTACCCCAGCCCGTATCGCGCACGCTCGCATCTCGAACACCCGACTCAGATTTCAGCGCGAGAGAGCGTGAAGTTCTGCAACTGATTGCGCAAGGAGAGAGCAATAAGGGGATCGCCGCGCGGCTGGGAATAACTGAGGCAACCGTAAAATGCCACGTGAGTGTGATCCTGAAGCGGCTCCAGGTAGAGGATCGCACGCAGGCAGTGTTGGCAGCACTGCAGCGCGGATTGGCTCACCTGCCGCGCGAGGCGCACTAAGCGCCGGCGGCAACGGTGGTGATGGTGACGCTCGCCGAGTTCAGGCCGGGCGACATTGCCGTGATCCTGACTGAGCCTTCCGACGCTGTTGATTGCACGATGGCCATGCAAATGCCGTTGAATGCGTGCCGACGATTGATCTTGAAATCCTCGTGGCTCAAGGGATCGCCATTGTCTACTCCGATGAGTCTCCCTTCACCTTCCACAGTGAACACGATCTCGTTCATCGCCACCGGGACCACGCGGCCTTGTTCGTCGTGAATCTCCACGGCAACATGCGTGACATCGCGGCGATCGGCAGAAATGCTGGAGCGATCTGCCGAAAGCGCAATGGCCGCTGGTGCGCCGGCCGTAGCGATCTCAACCGTGGCCACAACTTCTCCGTTCTTCACTCCAACTGCTTTCAGCACTCCTGGCTCAAAGGGCACATCCCATGTCAAATGCAGGTCCGAAGTTGTGCGCAGGACCCGCGCGCGCGCCGGATAGTTGCCATAAGTTCCCTCCATTCCCATGCGCGGAAACTCGTAGCCCTTCTCGCCGAAGGATCTTCCGTTCAGGAAGAGCTCGACGGTATCGCAATTGGTATAGCAGGTGACAGGGATGACCTGCCCTTTCTTCTCCTCCCAGTTCCAATGAGGAAAGAGATGGATCATGGGCTTCTGGGTCCACTGGCTCTGGTAGAAATAGAAACCATCCTTTTTGAAACCACAGGTGTCGAGAACGCCGGACGGCGAAACGCGCATGGGCCAGAAAGACTCGCCAAGGTAATCGATCC
>CAZVYV010000001.1:0-44085 GCA_964630985.1 uncultured Occallatibacter sp. | reverse complement strand
GTCTCCACGCCGCGCCTTCCCAAGCATCTGCCCCGCGTGCCGTCCATTGAACAGATGAACCGCGTGGTCGATTCCGTGCTCGACGACGCAGCAAGCTGGCCCGCCCGCGACAAGGCCATCCTGGAAATGCTCTACGGCTGCGGCATCCGCAACGCCGAGCTCACCGCCCTCGATCTCGACGATATTCACTGGGCGAATGAGGCCATCCTCGTCCGCGGCAAAGGCCAAAAGCAGCGCTACGTTCCGCTGGGCGACTCCGCCGCCGAGGCGCTTCGCACCTATATCGCCGAGCGCGCCGACCTCCTCGCCGCCGGCGACCGTCAAAAACCCCTCAAGACGCCCGCGCTCTTTCTCAATCTGCAGTTGCGCGGCCTCCAACGCGGCGGCCAGGCGCGCCTCACCACCCGCAGCGTCGGACGCATCGTCAAGCGCATCGCCATTCTGCGCGGCCTGCCGTCTGACGTTCACCCGCACACTCTGCGCCACGCATTCGGAACCCATCTGCTTGAAGAAGGCGCTGATCTCCGTGCCATTCAGGAGCTTCTCGGACACGAACGCCTGTCCACCACGCAACGCTACACCCAGCTCACCACTGCACAGCTCACCGCCGTCTACGACCGCACGCATCCCCGCGCCCGGTAGCGACTTTCCACCAATACAGATTGGCCATCCTGCAATACGAAATTGTCATCCTGAGCGAGTCACGCGAGGCGTGACGAGTCGAAAACCCGCCC
This sequence comes from uncultured Occallatibacter sp., assembly GCA_964630985.1. Taxonomy (GTDB): domain Bacteria; phylum Acidobacteriota; class Terriglobia; order Terriglobales; family Acidobacteriaceae; genus Telmatobacter. Next base: position 43,351 of record CAZVYV010000001.1, on the reverse strand, counting down.
TGAGCGGAGACTGCGAGGCGATCGGAGTCGAATGGGGACCCGCATTTATCGTTCCCTATTCCCTGTTCCCTGCCTTTCCCATGCAACAGCAACCGCCCCGTCCACATCAGATAGAACGAGGGCAAAGACCATGTCAAACGATTTGGCCGACAAGCAAGCAGCAGTCGAGGACATTTTCCGCGACGTCAACCGCATCAAGTCCATCGTGACCGATGCTGTAGAAGAGGGCGTTGAATCGGCGATGCGCGCCGTGAAACATGGCCGCGAAGCCGCCGAGGACACCATCCACGACGCCCGCACCGCGATCAAGCGCAATCCGCTGCAGTCAGCCGGCATCATCCTTGGCGTCGGCATCGTCATCGGCTGCCTTGTCACCTTCCTCGCCGGCCGCCGCGACTGAACTCAGAGACCGCAAGACGATGGGAGCCATGCGCATAAGCGCTGTCGGACCCAACGAGTCCGAGGGGCTATTTTCGATGCGTCCGGGTTATAAAATCGACAAAATTTGTCGACGGTTTTGAGGCGGATTTGTTGATTCTAAAATAGTTAAGTGGCAAAATATACCCTCAGGGGGTATAAAAATTATTTGTGTACCGTTTTGCTCTCCAGCTAGTTCGAAAGTCTCGAAACTCATCTGTTTGCCCACCCAAGTCAAGTGTAGAGATTTCGAAGAAATGATCGGCAAACTTGACGAAGAGAATTTTCGATTTGTTTTCAGTGGCTTGGGGTGGTTCGAAGAGGACAGGGGCTTGACATCTCTCGCGACTGCCCACGAGGCCAGACAGATTACTCACGTTGCGCTGAAGGCTGAAAGCTGTCAGCTACCGGCTGTCTCTAGGTCGAATAATCCGCGTTGATGTGTATATATTGAGCGGTCAGGTCCGTCGTCCAGAACACGCACGACCCCGGCCCTTGGTGCAGTTCAATTGAGATCGAGAATTCGCGCTGGCTGATGTACTCGTGGGCTGAGGCTTCGTCAAACTCCACCGCCCGTCCGCCATCGCGGCAAATCTGCAGCTCACCAAAGCGAATGTCGATACGCGCGGGATCGACCTGCGCGCCCGAGTAGCCGATCGCCGCGGCGAGCCTGCCCCAGTTTGGATCGCACCCGGCCCACGCCGTCTTAACCAACGGCGAATGGGCAATCGCTTTCGCCACGCGCAGGGCATCGGCGTCGCTTGCCGCGCCGGCAACGCGGAGTTCCACCACATGCGATGCGCCTTCGCCGTCGGCCACCACCTGCCGCGCCAGCGAAGTGCACACATCGGTCAGCGCCGCCGCAAACGCCGCGTCGCCGGCGCCAATCTTCGCGCCGCTCGCGCCTGACGCAAGCAGCAGCACGGTATCGTTTGTCGACGTATCGCCGTCGACCGAAATTCTGTTGAAGCTGACTTCAACCGCGGCCTGGAGGTAGCCGTCGAGATCGGCGGGCTCGATCGCCGCGTCGGTCAGCACGTAAACCAGCATCGTGGCGTGAGGAACCAATTGCGGATGAATCATTCCCGAGCCTTTGCCGAAGGCTGCAATGCGCACTTCGCGCGTGGGTCCGTCCGCGCCCTTACGGTCGAGCCGCGCGAAGGCCATCTTCTCGACCAGATCCGTGGTCAGAATCGCATGCGCGGCATCTGAAAAGTCGCTCGGCTTGGATCCAACACTTGCCGCCAGCTCGGGCAGCACGGCGATCAACTTCTCCGCCGGCAGCGGCACACCAATAATCCCGGTCGACGACGGAAAGACCTCTTCCGCGTGACAGCCAAAAGTCTGCGCAACAGCAGCGCAGGTCGCGCGCGCGGCTTTGAGGCCCGCCTCGCCTGCGGCGCAGTTTGCGTTTCCCGCATTGATGGCGGCCACGCGAACCCGGCCGCCGGTCGCGCTCAAATTTTCCTTGTCGACGATCAGCGGCGCGGCAATTACGCGGTTCGACGTGAATGCGGCCGCCGCACTGGCCGGGGAGTCCGCCACAATCAGGGCAAAGTCGGGCCGGCCGCTGGCCTTCAGCCCGGCTTTCACTGCGCCAAATCGGAATCCCTTTGGAATGGTGTTGCTCGATAAATCGCTCATGCGGTCAAATCCCATTTAATCCAGCCCATTTAATCTAGCAGGTGAGGGGCGCGTCGGAACCGGTCGATGGATGAGAACGAAATCAACTCGCAAACCTTTCTTGAGATGCGCGCGGTCAATATCGCTCGCGGCGATCGCGTCGTCCTGCACGACGTGAATCTCTCGATCCGCGCCGGTGAACATGTCGCCATCCTCGGCCCGAACGGCTGCGGCAAATCCACGCTGATTCTGGCCATGACCTGCCAGCTCTATCCAATCGTTCAACCGGGAATGCTCGTCCGCATCTTCGGTCGTGAGCGCTGGGATCTGACCGAGCTGCGCCGCCACTTCGGCATTGTGACCGCAGGGCCGATGGGCGCCGACCTGCCCGGCGAGCGAACGGCCGTCACATCCGGCCTCGACGCCGTAATTTCCGGCTTTTTTTCCGCCTCCACGCTGTGGCCCAATCTCCATGTAACCGATGAAATGCGCGCCCGGGCGCAAGAGGCTTTGGCGCGAATCGAAGCGACCCATCTTTCCCGGCAACTTGTCGGCGCCATGTCCGCTGGAGAAAAGCGCCGCATCCTGATTGCCCGCGCGCTGGTTCACCGCCCGCAGCAACTCCTTCTGGACGAACCTTCCAACGCGCTCGACCTGGCCGCTCAGCGCGAGCTGCGTGAAACGCTGCGCGGGCTTGCCCGCGAAGGCACCGGCCTGGTGATGGTCACGCATCATCTTGGCGACATATTGCCGGAAATTGAGCGCATCATTCTCATGCGCGACGGCCGCATCGTAGCCGACGGCCGCCGAGAGGATCTTTTGACCGAACCGCGCCTGAGCGAGCTCTTCCATGCGCCGGTGCGCATCGGCCGCGATGCGGAGTGGCTGCATAGCTGGTGATGGAGAACGAAATTCCCGGGGAAACAAGAATCAGTAAAGGAGGAGGCGATGGAGGCCGCGATTAAACCCGCTCGCTGGAAGTTGCTCCTCGCCTTCGCGATCATCTATCTCGTCTGGGGATCGACTTTCTTCGCCATACGCGTTGGCGTCCGTGAGCTTCCGCCATTTCTCTTCTGCGCCATGAGATTTCTGGCCGCTGGCCTGCTGGTATCTTTCTGGGCGATCGCACGCGGCGAGCGCTGGCCAACCAAGCGTCAGTGGCTTTCTGTATTCCTTCTTGCGTTTCTCATCTTCGTCGTCGACTACGGCCTCCTCTTCTGGGCGGAGCAGCGCCTTCCTTCCGGCATTGCGGCCGTCATCATGGCCACCATTCCCGGATTCATGGCTTTGTCCGAGATTCTTATTCTCCGCACGCAGCGCCTTACTCGGCGGCTCGCGATCTCGCTGCTTGCCGGGATTGCGGGCGTCGCTGTTCTTGTGAGCCCGCCACAATTGCTCGGAAATCTCGGGGGCGCAGCGATCGACAAAGCGGGCGCCATCGCGCTTATCATCGGAGCCATCGGGTGGTCGGTCGCGTCGGCTCTGTCGCGCAAGCTGCCGCTTCCTTCGTCAAGAGTGATGAGTTCGGGCGCGCAAATGTTGGCCGGTGGAATCATGCTGGCCGCAGTCGCCGCGTTGCGGGGCGAAGGTCGCGAGCTTCATCTCTCCACGATCTCCAACTCCGCATGGATCGCGTTGCTCTACCTCGTCTTCGCCGGCTCCATTGCAGGATTCACTGCGTATGTGTGGCTGCTGCACCACGAATCCCCCACCAAGGTTGGAACCTACGCATATGTCAATCCTGTCGTCGCTGTCCTGGTGGGCTACTGGCTGGGCGGCGAGCCGTTGGGCGTTCGAACAATTGTCGGCGGTTTGTTCGTCCTGGCCAGCGTTGTGGCGATCACAAGTATGCGTCAAAAATCCAAGCCGTTGACCGCAGAAAAAACTGCATAATTGAACAAGATTGAGTGCACATCCAGCGAGTTTGGCTGCTTTTACCAAGGCTTTTTAGACTTGTGTTAATATTCCGCCAACTGGTCGACCCCCCTTTTCATGGGGCGGAGGGTAAATCATCATGACGATTTCCAGGCGAGATTTCATCAAGACAAGCGTCGCCGCCGGTGCCATCGCGAGCATGGGCGGCCTGCCTCTGCATGCCGAACGCGCGTCCGCATCGAGTTTGGTCACACTGGGCAAATCGGGAGTGAAAGTCACGCGCCTCGCATTCGGCACGGGCAGCAAGAACGGCTACGTGCAGTCCTCGCTTGGACAGAAGGAATTCAGCAGGCTCGTTGCCTATGCCTATGAACGCGGGGTCCGTTTCTTCGAGACCTCGGAATCTTATTCGACGCCGGCCATGCTCGGCGAGGCGCTCAAGCCGTTTCCCCGTGACAGTTATCAATTGATGTCCAAGGTGACAACGGAAGACGAGGGCGATCCGCTGAAGAAGCTTGACGAGCTTCGCCGCACTTCACGGACCGATTACTTTGACATTATGCTTCTCCATTGGCAGCACACCGGGACCTGGCCATCTGACACAGGACGCTGGCAAGACGCAATTCTGGAAGCGCAGTCTCGCCAGACCATCAGGACTCACGGCGCCTCGGTGCACGGGCTGCCCGCGCTGCGAAGAGTGCCCGAGACCAAGTGGCTCGAAATCGCCATGATCCGCGTAAATCATAAGGGCACGAAGATGGACAGCGAGAACGACGATTGGGACGCCCTTGGCAACGTCCCCGAAGTTGTCACGAATGTCCAGCATGCCCGCGCCGAAGGAATGGGCGTCATCAGCATGAAGCTCATCGGAGAAGGCGCCTTCACCAATCGAGGCGACCGCCAACAGGCGATGCGATTTGCCTTCCAGAATGCCGGCGTCGACTGTGTCACTGTCGGCTACAAGAACACCGCGGAGATCGACGAGGCCATCGACAACGTAAACTTGGCCTTTGCGTAATTTGCCCGCCGCGGCGGGCGAAGGCTGGTGGGCCCGGAGGGATTTGAACTTGAGCCGCTCTGCGGGCGTGAGCGAAGCATGAGACCGCAGGCGAAATCCTGAGTCGCTTGGCGACGAAGGACCTTCGACTTTGGTGGGCCCGGAGGGATTTGAACCCCCAACCAAGGGATTATGAGTCCCCTGCTCTAACCGTTGAGCTACAGGCCCTTCGCAGCCAATCATAATGCAGTCACTATACTTACTTGTAGCGTTCTCGCCCCCTTCGAGCGCAGCACAGAGGTCATTGCAGTGGATACGCCGCTCCGAAGCGTCGAGCTGACTCAAGTAACGAAATGGGAAAACGGTCAAGTACGTTCCAGCAGCGACGCTCTCGCCGCTGAAGAGCCGCTCCAGATTCTTGCGTGCGGCGATCCTTTGGTCGTGACAATGCGAACTCCCGGCCACGACCGCGAACTTGCCGCCGGCTTTCTCTGGACCGAAGGGCTTATTGAGAGCAGCGATCAGATTCTTGGCTTCCGCGATCGGGAATCAATCGACTGCCAAGCCGGAAACACCATCGATGTGGAGTTGCGCAACGGCGTAAGCAAGCCAGACAATCCGCAGCGCAATTTTTTGTCGAACTCAAGCTGCGGCCTGTGCGGCAAAACTTCCATCGATGATGTGCGCACACGCGGACTCCGGTCGCTCGGCTCGGGATTCGCAGTGGAAGCAGAAATGCTCTGCTCGCTTCCAGAAAAACTGCGCGCTCGGCAATCGGTCTTTGAACGCACGGGCGGATTGCACGCCGCAGCCTTGTTTAACGCCAAAGGAGAACTCGTTGCTCTTCGCGAGGACATCGGCCGCCACAATGCAGTCGACAAAGTGGTGGGATGGGCGCTGCTGGAAGGCATGATTCCGCTCTCGAGTCATGTGCTTTTGGTCAGTGGACGCGGAGGCTTTGAGATCATTCAGAAGGCGATTGCCGCTGGTGTGCCAATTGTGGCTTCGGTCTCGGCCCCCTCGAGTCTCGCGGTCCAACTGGCTCGCGAATTGAATCTGACGCTGATCGGTTTTCTCCGCGGACGGCGGTTTGTTGTCTATTCGGGTCAGGAGCGCTGCATGATGGAGAGTCACGGTACGGGCGAGTTCTCGCATCAACTCGCATAGTCGCCCTCGATGGGCCAATGAAGGTGCAATAATCAATCCGGCGCTTCCTGGCTCCCGATTCATGGGCCGAGATTCAATTCCCCATCTCCCCGCGAGGTTTCTGTAAGCCATGGCAACGGTCACCATCGATAGCAGGGTGCATGCATTTGCGCCGGGCGAGCGCCTGATCGACATCATCAATCGCGCCGGCGAGAAGATCCCTCAGGTTTGCTACCATCCTCAGCTTGGACCGATCCAAACCTGCGACACCTGTATGGTTGAAGTCGATGGCAAGCTGGTTCGCGCGTGTGCCACAGCCGCCTCGGAGGGGATGGCCGTTCTCACGGCGTCATCGCGCGCCGCGAGCGCCCAACGTCAGGCGTTCGATCGCATTCTTGGCAACCACCTGCTCTACTGCACGGTCTGCGACAACAACAACGGCAACTGCACCGTGCACAATACCACTGCTCTTCTGGCCATCGAACACCAGGAAATTCCCTACGCTCCAAAGCCGTACTCGAAGGATTTCTCCAATCCCTTCTACCGCTACGATCCCGATCAGTGCATTCTTTGCGGTCGCTGCGTTGAGGCTTGCCAGAATTTGCAGGTGAATGAAACCCTCAGCATCCACTGGGAGGACGAACACCCGCGCGTCCTTTGGGATGGGGGCGCACCCATCGGAGAATCAAGTTGCGTCTCGTGCGGCCACTGCGTCACGGTTTGTCCTTGCAATGCACTCATGGAAAACTCAATGCTGGGCGAAGCCGGCTACTTTACTTCCCTTCCCGAATCCGCACTCGCAGGGATGATCGATGTTGTGAAAGAGATTGAGCCGGAGACTGGCTATGGCTCCGTGCTTGCCCTCTCTGAAATTGAAGCCGCCATGCGAGCTTCGCGGATTAAGCGCACCAAGACCGTTTGCACATACTGCGGCGTCGGCTGCAGTTTCGATATCTGGACCCGCGACCGTCAGATTTTGAAAGTCGAGCCCGCAGAGGGACCGGCGAACGGCGTCTCGACGTGCGTCAAAGGAAAATTCGGCTGGGGATTTGCGAACAGCGAAGACCGGCTGACCACCCCGCTAATCCGCGAAAACGGGAGTTTCCGCAAAGCCAGCTGGGACGAGGCACTCTCGCTTGTTGCGCGACGGTTCGCTGAGATCAAAGCCGCCAGCGGGCCCGATTCACTCGCCTTCATCTCTTCGTCGAAGTGTACCAACGAAGAAAGTTACTTAATGCAGAAGCTGGCGCGCGCTGTCATTGGCACCAATAACATGGATAATTGCTCGCGGTACTGCCAGGCTCCCGCGACTGTCGGCCTCTGGCGCACCGTTGGTTACGGCGGCGATTCCGGATCGATCCACGACATCGAGCAGGCTGACCTCGTTCTCATCGTCGGCAGCAACACCGCGGAAAGCCATCCCGTACTTGCAACGCGCGTAAAGCGCGCGCACAAGCTGCGCGGGCAAAGCCTCATCGTTGCAGATTTGCGCGAGAACGAGATGGCGCGCCGCGCCGACGTGTTTCTCCACCCCAAACCCGGCACCGATCTCATCTGGCTCTCCGCAGTCACGCGTTATCTGTTCGACAACGGCCTCGCAGAAACTGCCTTCATCTCCCAGTGGGTCGAGGGCGCGGTTGAATATATCAAGAGCCTCGAGCCCTTCACTCTCGCCATGGCAAGCGAGCGCTGCGGTTTGCCACTGGAGACTTTGGTCAAGGTTGCGCGCATGATCGCCGAAGCCGGGAGCGTCTGCATTCTTTGGGCGATGGGGGTTACGCAACACGTCGCGGGTTCTGACACATCGACGGCCATCTCCAACCTGCTGCTGGCTACGGGCAATTACATGCGACCCGGAACCGGCGCTTATCCTCTGCGCGGCCACAACAATGTACAAGGAGCCAGCGATCACGGCGCCATGCCCAACTTCTTCCCGGGCTACCAGAAGGTTGACGATCCGGCAATTCGCGAGAAGTTTGAGCACGCCTGGAACGCCGCGCTTCCTCCAAAACCCGGCTTGAATAACCATCAGATGATTGACGCCATCCTCGATGGCCGCTTGAAATCGATGTATGTTTTCGGCGAAGAGATGAGCCTTGTCGATTCCAACGCGAACTATGTCGCCCAGGCGCTCTCAAGGCTCGACTTCTTCGTGGTGCAGGACATCTTTTTCGGCGAGACGTGCCGTTATGCCGACGTCGTTTTGCCGGCGAGTCCGAGCCTCGAAAAGGAAGGAACGTTCACGAGCACAGAGCGACGCATTCAGCGGCTTTATCAGGTTCTAGACCCGCTCGGGGACAGCCGGCCCGATTGGCAAATAATTCAAGATCTTGCCAACCAGCTTGGCGCGAATTGGAATTACGCTCACCCGTCGGAGATCTATGCTGAAATCGCTTCGCTTACGCCGCTCATGGCTGGCGTCACCTATGAGCGCCTCGAAGATTACAAGTCATTGCAGTGGCCGGTTGCGGCCGACGGCTCCGACGAGCCTTTGCTTTATACAAAGCACTTCAACTTTCCCGGCGGCAAAGCGAGGTTTTTCCCTCTTGCATGGACTGAGCCAACCGACCAGCCCGACTCATCCTTCGATCTTCATCTCAACAATGGCCGTTTGCTAGAGCACTTTCACGAAGGCAACATGACGTATCGAACGGAAGGAATTCGCGAGAAGGTTCCTTCCACATTTGTTGAGATTTCGCCGGAGCTGGCCGATGCTCGCGGTATCCAAAGCGGAAGCGTCGTCGAACTGACCTCCCGCTATGGTCGCGTCCGTGTTCGTGCCCTCGTCACTGATCGCGTAAAGGGGATGGAGTTGTACATGCCGATGAATTCGATCGAGGAGCCCATCAATCGGCTCACCAGCAGCCATACAGACAAAGTGACGAGTACGCCCGCATACAAGGAAGCGAGCGTCCGCTTGGAATTGATTGAACTTGACGGCGAAGTGCCACTACCCCGAGGAAACTCGCGTTTCGGCCATCCGACGCCGCAGCAAGGAGTGGAAGTCGAACGCAAGTGGAAACGCAGCGACTACCGCATGCCCAATGGCCTGGTTCAAATCCAGGCGAAGTAACGGGAGGAACGCCGATGGCTCAACCAATCCCTCTTGACCTGCCGCCGCGCGATCCGCGCAAGGAACTGCTTGACCGCCTCGAAAGCGCTCCGCAGGAGCACGCAGAGGCATTGCTCGACAGCTACGAACTTCTTGAACAATTACACCAGGCCGGAATCCTTCAACTCCTGCGCGGCACGCTGAGCGCAGGTGACGAGATCCTTGAACACGCCGTGGGCGCTGCCAGATCGCCACAAGGCTCGCGCGCATTGCGCAATCTGCTGATCCTCGGCCAGATGCTCAGCTCTATCAACCCTGACCTGCTTGAGTGCGTTGCCGTGGCTGCGGGTCAAACGCTCGGCAGCGAGCGCAAGCCTGTCATCGAACCCCCGGGGCTCTTTGCGCTCCTCAGTGAGTTCCGTCAGCCGGAACTGCGCCGCAGCGTAGCGCTGATCAATCGATTTCTGCTGACCTTGGGGAATCAGCTGAAGAACGTGCCTCCCGATCGCCGGCAGCAGTGAGCGAACGCCGAGACGGGCTACCGGCGCGGGGCTTGCCGAAAAAGGGTCGGGAGGGACTGTGGCCTGAACAACTTACGGGACCCGGATGATCGACCAGGCCGAATAAAGATCGGGTTTCGACCGTGCTGCACCAGCCGCTATCTGCATCCAATATAAAAGGCGTTGCCTATCGTTCGCCGACGACTATGACCTTGACTTCCTTGCTGAAAAAGCACTTTGCGCGCCGGCCGATTTTTGCTGCTCTTTTGCTGCTCGGATGGGGTGGGGCGGCTTTATCCTCGCAGACCGTTGTTTCGCCGGCTCCGCAGGCGCAAGCCGCGAATCAGGCCGCCAAGAACGATCCAACGCGGCCGGAGATTCAGCCGCCGCTCGATACGGACCGGGACCCCATTCCGTCACCGGATCTGGATGTGCCCCCGACACCAACTGCTCTACCGCCGACTTCATTGAGTGCGCCTGCCGCGAATGGCGCGAGCCGAACCGGGAATTCAGCCAGTGGGAATCAGGCCCCCGGAATTGAGAAGCAGCAAAATGGCGTGTACGTCCTGCATGCGAATGTGGATGAGGTGCTGCTGAACTGCGCAGTAATGGACGCGAAGGGTCAACCTGTGATGGATTTGACCCGAGACGATTTTCGCGTCTGGGAAGATGGGGTTCCACAGACTGTTAATTCGGCTCAACACTTGGATCTGCCCGTATCCATGGGCATCCTGATCGACGACTCCGGCTCCATGCGAGACAAGCGCGGGACTGTGAATGCCGCCGCGTACCACCTGTTGAATGATTCCAATCCAGAGGATGAGGCATTTGTCGTCAACTTCTCAGACCGCCCCTATCTCGACCAGGGATTCACAACGGACCGGGTGGCACTGAGTCGTGGAATGTCGCGCTTCGATCCCGCAGGCACCACTGCTTTGTACGATGCGGTTGCCGCCTCCGCGGACCAGCTGGCTAAATACGGCAAGAATCGAAAGCAGGTGCTGCTGATTATTACCGATGGAGCAGACAATGCATCGAGGCTCAACCTGCAAGACGCAATCCGGCGCGTGGAAGGCCTGGCGGGGCCCGTCGTCTATACCATCGGACTGCTCTTCGACGACGAGCCACAGGAATCCGAGCAAGCCAGAAATGACCTTGAGCGACTGTCACAGGAGACAGGCGGCGTGGCCTACTTCGCGCGATCGATGGCAGACGTGAACAGCATTGCGGTGGAAGTGGCGAGGGACATTCGCGAGCAATACGTGGTTGATTACCACTCATCGAAGCCGTTCACCCAGGGCGGCTACCGCTCCGTGCGTGTCGAGGCAGTTTCCCCGCGTCATGGCCCAATGCTGGCGAGGACGAAGCGGGGCTACTACCCGAAGACGGAACAGGGGACCGAGCCGGTAGCGGGACAGCAGACGAAAACGGTGCAGGACGCGGAACAATAAAGGGTTCAGTTTAAGAAAAGCCATTCATCCGGGTACTAAGGCCCGCATCGCGGCTGGTTAACGAATGTGCGGACTGAACCCGGCACTGATGTGCGGGTGATAGCTCGTATCCCTCACCCTGATGGCTGCACCCTTCAAACTGGGCGGCAACAGCGGGGGTGTCGGATCGGCCGTATTACCTTGGCGTCGTCCGGTGATCAATCGAGGCGGAAGTCCACGTCGATCACCATCTTCACGGATACGGAATGGCCCTCATATGTGGCAGGCCTGAATCTGTATTGCTTGACCGCTGCGATTGCCTCTTCGTCAAGTCCCATGCCGAGGTGACGGACCACGCTGACATCCTGAGGGACGCCTTGCGAGTCGACGATGAGTTGAACTGCCACAACACCCTGAAAATTCTGACTCCGAGCCTCCGCGGTGAACTGCGGCTGAACGGAGTGGATGACCTCGGGTGCGCTGACGCCACCACCGACGCTCATGATGCCGCCACCATAGCCCTGGTTGCTGCCCGGTCCTTGTCCGGTGCCGTGGCCTGAACCAACGCCACCGCCAAGACCGAAACCAAAACCGTTGGGACCGCCTTGACCCTGCGAAGCCATAGCCACCTGCTGGGAGTGGGGAGCGCCGAGAGTGGGCATTGGGTTGTCCTGAGGCAATCTCACTGTGGCGGCGGGTTGAATCAACAGTTTCGGAGTGTTGATTTTGGGGGGCTCTAGCGGAATGAGCGGCGTTCTCGCGACCACCTTCGGCAGGGATCCACGGACTGGAGCGACCAATTGATGCGCACCACCGCCGCCACCGCCGCCGCGGACCTTAACGACCGGCATGACAGGCGGCGGAGGGGGATCGTAGAGAGTGAATTGGATAGGCGCAACCGTTTGTGCAGTGTCAACGACGGGGTTGTGAACCACCATTGCGAGCCACAAGACTCCGGCGATGAGTGCTACATGCAGCAAGACCGAGACAACGGTCGAGCTGCGGGAGCGGCGGCGGATTCGCTGGTCGAGGCCCAGGAACATGGAATTGCCCCGCGGCACGAGCGATGCGCGACCACGCGCAGGGAGTGATTGAGGTACGAATTGAGGCTGCGGGGAAGACGTGTCGCGGAGTTCCAGGGCAGCTGATGAACGGCTATATGAATATTGCACGGGCGCGCCGCCGCGGGATGAATTGGCCGGGCGGTTCGAACGTGAGGCAGGTCCCTGAAGTCTTATGATCAAATTGCCCATAGGTATTTATCCTTCGTTAGTCCCGCATCGTCCCTTGGCTCGTCCAATCAACAGGCCTAATAGGTTTCATGCGATGATCCGGCCCATTGATCACTTCTCCAACACTTCTGTTACAACTCTTCATTCGCCGGCTTACCAGATGCCTTTATCGCTGCCGGTGATTCTCTGTGCCGCCATGGCAGCAGTGCCAAGCAGGGGCAACAGACTTAAGCGAGCACAGTTTTGCAATTCTCCGCGACCCAAGACATGCGCCATTTCGGACCCGTAGAGCCGGGCGGAGTGCGGCATGAGCGGAACCCGCAAGAAGCCTCGGTGGTAGAAAATCTCGGCGCCACGAAATCGTGCTGCGTCGAGGACGAAGTGGGGTAAGTTGAGGGCAGCGCCACGATAGCCCTTCACATAGTCGGAAATGATTGCGAGATAAGTCGCGACCCCTTCCCAGATGCCAGCAGACTCAGCCAATACGCTCAACCGGTCGTAATCGATCAGGCCGGCATCGGCAATGGCGGCGGTGTCAATGATGTCACAAAGCCGAATATTGAAATGCCGGTACATGCGCTGCAGCGTTGAAATGATCAAACGGTCGGGAATGGATGGAACCTTGAATCGGTAGCCGCCCGCATCAATCTGCCAAGCGCGTGTTGTAAGTGAGGAAGCGATCGCGACCTGTTCACCGGTCTGGCCGAGCCGGCGTACATGAATTTCGATAGGCTCGGGGAGGCCGGGGATAAGGAAATTCCACTTGTTAGCGAGATGGTCGCCCCAACTGCGCGGCGCGAGATGCGCGTTGAAACATTCTGCCATCAGCAGGAAGACTTCATTGGGTTCGGCGGTGGTGAAAAGATCCATATCGCTTCCAAAGTCCGGCCAGTGATCGAGAGTCTTAATCACCATGACCGCATATTCGCGATTTCGGAAGGCTGCGCAAACTTCATGCAGAACGTTGAGGGCGCCCGCAATGCGCGCCTTTTCAGATGAAAGCGCGCTATCGGCCAGCTGAAACCAGTCAAGATTAGGTTGCTTGCGCGCCAGTTTGAGAAACATCTCAAGCCAGCGAACGTCGACATGGTTCAAATGGGCCAAAGCGAGAATGTCTCCGAACTGATCTCGAGAAGGCATGAGGGCCGGAGCATCGGGCGCCGGCGAAGAGCGAATGCCGCTGCTGGCCGGCTGCAGCAAGAGCCGAGAGAGATAAATCATGGAGCCGACCGGTGGAAACTGTGCGACGCTTGTGCTCATTGCTGTTGACCCTCTATGAATCAGTGTTGGTCTTCTGGAGCGACAGGTGGTTGCGCATCGGGCGCGGAGGGCTGATCTGGTGTCGCACTCGGAGCACCGGCCGCACCGGCGCCTCGAGGCGTAAGCTCTACGGAACCGGGCTGCCCACGACGTTGGCGACTGAAGATATCAATCGCTTCATCCACCTGAGTGTCGCTTTGCGCGGCAACTTGTGAGAGCGCTTTTCCCTTTGCCGACGGGCTGGTCGCTAGCCCGACTGGAAGGCCGGCGCCATCAGCCTGCCGAGCTTTCTGATAAAAGAATTGAGCGGACTCGAGATCGCCATCACGTTCGGCTACATAACCGCGGTTATTCAGCGAGAATGCATTGGCGGGGTCGAGGGCGTAGGCCTGCATGAAATCGCGCTTCGCTGTGGACCAGTCGTTTTCATTTTCCGCGGATACTCCCTGTTCGCTGAGCACGTCGGCTTGCATCTCACGGGAATCGCTTCCCTGGGATCGGCCTTCGAGCCGCATGACATTGGCCGCGGCCATCTCGCTCACTGACTTTCCCCGCCACGATTTGATCTGGGTGACGGCGACGGACTCAGAAGAGCGTGAGTAAGCGGCCGCGGTGTAATACTTCATCGCCGCGCCAAGGTTCCCAATTGCCTCATCGACGGCACCAAGATTATTCAGCGTGAACGGATCCCGGGGATCGAGAGTCAGAGCCTGTTGAAGAAGACCCGCAGCTTCGAAGGTTCGACCCTCCGACAGCAGATTGACTGCTTCGAGGTTCAGCCGATTCACCCGCATTGGGACATCCTCAAGACCGCTGAATGCAGCCTGCATGGGCTGGCCCTGGAGGCTCCTTACGCTGCTCAAATCGATATTCGCGTTGCTGCCTTGCTGGGCGGCAAGTTTGTAGAATTTGATCGCACGATCCAGTTGCCCTTCTAACTCAGATATGTAGCCAAGGTTATTCAAGGTAAAGGGGTCGGAAGGATCAAAAAGATAAGCCTTGTAGAACAAATTAGCTGCGGTCGCGTAGTCATGCTTTTTAACCGCGAGGACACCCTCGCGGTTCAGGCGCTGAACCAAAGTCAGATTGGTGTGCCTGGGGATAGTGATCGTGATGGTATCTCGCGCCCACGCAGGATGGAACCCGAGGCCCAGCAGCGCGGCGATGGTTAGCACGGGTTTGCGTGAGCTGAAACGCATTGTTCCTCTCATCACTGCCGACAATAGGCCGGCTCACAGCGCCTTCGCGGTGACACACATGGTTAGATGCGTCAGGCCTACCCCCGTTGCCTCTCCAAGTGAGCGCTCCGAGGCCACCGGAAGTGACGAAGGATCATCTAAATTCAATAGACTGTTGAGAGTTTGTCACTGGAACGGTGCGATATGAAGAGGACCTGTGCAGTGTTGATATTCTGCGGTGCCGCGATGACGTCTGTGGTGGCTTGCGCACACTCGCAGCAATTGGTGAGCTCGAAACCAACGGCTAAGCCTGACAATCTATCCAACCTATCCGACGACTCAGGTTCTCTTCCGCCGCTTCCGCCCGGAAAAACGACAATCTTGGGAGGTGAGATCCGAAGTTTCGATCCAGTTCGAGACCAGTTCTCGCTTCAAATTTATGGCCAGCGGCCAATGAAGATTCTTTTCGACGAGCGGACCCAGGTCTATCGCGATGGGGTGAGGATTCCGGTGCGCGACTTGGGTCCCGAAGACCACGCTTCTGTTCAGACGACTCTGGATGGAGCCAGTGTGTTCGCAGTCAGCATCCATATCCTGTCGGGATCGCAAGAAGGTGAGTGTGACGGTCGGGTGCTCAAGTTCGACCGGAATACAGGTGAGCTGACAGTTGCGTCGTCGATGTCGCCGGCACCGATCAAATTGCTTGTTCAAGCCAATATGAGGATTGAGCGCATTGGCGAGCCCGATTTTACAGCAAGCCAATCCGGGTTATCTGATCTTCTGCCGGGGAGTCTGATCTCGGTCTCGTTTGAATCGGGCGCTGCACACCGCAATGTCGCCACGCAAATCGAGGTTTTGGCTGTGCCTGGTGCGGCATTTGTCTTTAATGGGAATATCACCTTCCTCGACATGCACACAGGGATCATGGTCCTAGTCGACCCGCGCGACGGAAAGAGCTACCAGATCAGCTTCGATTCCACCCGCTTGCCGACGAGCGAGTCTCTCCGCACCCAAGCGAATGTAACTGTAACAGCGATTTACGACGGAACCCAATACTCGGCGAACGCAATCACCGCGAACTGAAGTTCTCCGCCAGGATCGGCGCCCCGACGGTTTACCAGCGTGAAATGGTGAGGTTGTCGAGGTAGACGGTGCTGGTAGACGAGCCGGGGGCGATGCTGTCCACCTGAAAGTTCGTGAGAAGCGTGGGCACCCAGCCAAGAGCGAACGCGGAAGGCACTGTGGCGTTGATCTGTTGCTGGTTTCCATCGAGCCACACCGATTGATAGGTGACATTGCCGGAGTCATCGCGCGAATAGCTGACCTGGACATGATGCCAGGTGTTCTGAGCCCACGTTTGCGCATTGCAGGCGGCGCTGGAATTTACCCAGTGATCGATCGGTGCTGCGGGCGTGCCCGCATTTTCGGTGTAATCCCATGTGCCGGCCCAGCCATCGCACTGGAATCCAAAGATGACGGTTTCCCCGTTCGACATCGTTTGGTTCATATCCATTTCCAGGTTGGCTATGGAGCCAGAGGAATTATCGAGGTAAACCCAACCGTCGTAGACGAAATTGCTGGGGGTGGTGTCTTCGCCAAAGGAGGCGTAGTAGAGTTCGCCGCCGTAATAAGAGTAGGTGGTGTAGAACTCGAGGGCATTGCCACTGAGCGATGGAGAGCCGACCATCGACATCGAGCCGGTGGCGGAGCCATCGGTTCCTGGATCGTCGATGGTAACCCAGTTGTTCAGTGCCTGAATGCCGCTGACGCTAATGGCGTTAGAGGGGACGACCGGCCCAGATGCAGTCGAGCCGGAGCCGCCTGAACCTGACCCAGTTGATCCCGAGCCCGTTGACCCAGAACCACCTGACCCGGAACCGCCTGAACCTGACCCAGTTGATCCCGAGCCTGTTGACCCGGACCCACCTGACCCGGAGCCGCCCGAACCGGACCCGGTTGACCCCGATCCTGTTGACCCGGACCCACCTGACCCGGAGCCGCCCGAACCTGACCCAGTTGATCCCGATCCCGTTGACCCGGACCCACCTGACCCTGAACCGCCTGAACCGGAACCGCCTGAACCGGATCCAGTTGATCCCGATCCTGTCGAGCCAGAGCCGCCTGAGCTTGAACCGGAACCGCTTGAACCTGACCCCGATGAACCAGACCCTGATGATCCGGATCCGGACCCATTTGACCCGGCGCCTGCATTCACAATCCCTGCCGAACAAGCAGACAGACAAAAGAACGAAAGGCTTAAGAGCCCCAAAAGGAATTGTGAACGAGCGTATTTCATCGGCTCACCTACTGACCCGGCCAGCGCTCACGCCGGTCGTTATCGGCGGGAAGTTGGCATGCCTCTAATTCGATCTGCCGGCGCGCACACGACACCTGTCGGCGCGCATGCGTCGTTCTGTTTGCCGCTTCGGGCTAACACGACGAAGTTGGTTGCGGCAGCTTAGCGCATGTAGCTATAAATAACGAGTGAATGGATCGTAGCAGACATATACATTACTTTCGCTTGCTCGAAAGTTGTATCTCGGTCATTACGAAAGTACTTACACACTTCACCCCGGACTCTCGGAATCGCAATTCATTGAAATGGCCTCGGCCACATTGCCTCCCGATAACTCCACATCGGGAGGTGTTACAGATTAATTGGCGATTACATTAGGAAAGGTTCGAGATTCTCGATGTGACGTCAGTCGTGAAGCTGTGAGCACGCCGTTCCCGCTTTTCGCTTAGGGGCGTGACTCCAAATGGATCCGAGTTTCTCGCGAGTTATCGACCGTAGCATTGACTGAAGAATCATTGTTGGGAGACAACCCGCATTTGTGTTCCCGCACCTGAATTGTTCATAGAGGCGTGCTGCCCCCCATGCCGGCAGGAAGTCGCGACCACTAGTTTCCATAGATTTTCTTGAGGGGATTCAGGCCGTCAATAAGTAAAGAATATTCGTATTTTCTCAAGGCCAACATGAATTCGTTGCGTAGCTGCGCCAGGCTCATTGCTCTTGCTCTGCCTATTGCTTTGATATCAGTGACCAGTTGCGGGTCTCCGACCCCGACGCCGCCTCCGACAGTGACCGCAGTTTCCGTTTCGCCCACAACGGCGAGCATTGCCGCGGGTGCGACCCAGCAATTCACAGCCAACGCAACCTTCAGCAATGGCGCTACGCGTGCGCTGACTTCGGGCGTCACATGGACATCGTCGAACACAGCTGTTGCAATGGTCAGTTCGGGTGGACTGGCAACAGGCGTTACAGCCGGTACGACAACCATCACGGCAGCGGCGAATGAATTCACGGCAACGGCGGCACTCACCGTTACGCCGACGGCGGTCACAGTCACTTCGATCGCGGTTTCGCCCACAACTTCGAGCATTAGCGCGGGTGCGACCCAGCAGTTCACGGCCACCGCCACTTACAGTAACGGCACTACGGGTGCGCTGACTTCGGGCATCACATGGACATCGTCGAACACAGCGGTTGCCACGGTTAGTTCGGCTGGACTGGCAACAGGCGTTGCAGTCGGCAAGATAACCATTACAGCAGCGGCGAATGAATTTACGGCATCGGCAACACTCACCGTAACGCCGGCAGCCGTGACAGTAACTTCGATTGCGGTTTCGCCCACAACTGCGAGCATCAGCGCGGGTGCAACCCAGCAGTTCACGGCCACCGCGACTTACAGCAACGGCTCGACAGGCAACGTGACCGGGACGGCCACATGGGGCTCTACAAACACGGCGGTGGCTACGGTCAATTCGGGTGGCCTGGCAACGGCCGACTCGCCGGGGAACACGACGATTTCGGCCACGCTAAGCGGGCAAGCGGGCAGCGCAACGTTGACCGTTATTGCGTACACGCCGACCGCCATCAAAGTGACTCCTTCCAATCCGAGCTTCGCCAATGGATCGACGCAGCAATTCACCGCAACTGCGACATATGGCAACAACACGACCGCGAATGTGACTTCCAGCGCCATGTGGAGTTCGTCGAATAAATCGGTGGCGACAATCTCATCGGGTGGTGTGGCCACAGGGCAAGGCGGGGGCACTACGACAATCTCAGCCACTTTGAACAGTGTGAAGGGAAGCACCACCGCTACCGTGACGGTGAGCGGCACGGCAAACATCAGTACGTTTCACGTGGATACGAATCGGAGCGGGCTGAACGACCAGGAAACAGTTCTGACGACTGCGAATGTGGCTCCTGCCACTTTTGGAAAGCTTTTTTCGTGCCCGGTCGATGGCTACGTGTACGGCGAGCCATTGATCCTCTCGAACCAGACGATCAACGGCACCAAGCACAACGTCCTTTATGTGGCCACTGAGAATGACAGCGTGTACGCCTACGATGCAGATACTTGCGGAGGCGGAACTCCATTATGGAAGGTTTCGTTGCTCAAGACCGGCGAGACCCCGCTCGGGGACGAGGCGATCCTCCCATACGCGGGAGTCACTTCAACGCCGGTAATTGATCCGGCCTCTGGGACGCTGTATGTGGTTTCGACGGAGGAGTCGAGTTCGGGAGGCGCCTTCCGGCTTAGCGCGCTCAACGTCGACACCGGCGTGCAGAAGTTCGGCGGACCGGTCACCATCACTGCATCGGTAGCAGCAACCAATTCGGACGCGGTCAACGGGGTGCAGTCGCTCGATACATCGTGCCTGCAACGCGCCGCGTTGCTTTTTGCCAATGGCAACGTGTACATCGGCTTCGGCGGTTGCCATAGCGGGTGGCTGCTGGCTTACGACGCTTCGACTCTTGCCCAGGTCGGGGTCTTCAATGCGAGCCCGAATTTGAACGGAGAGGGCCCCTACGGAAGCGCTGGCGGCATTTGGATGGGCGGCGCCGGTCCCGTAGCTGACAGTAGCGGGAATGTATATGTCACCACCGGAAACGGGCCCTGGGACGGAAAATCGGCCTGGGGCGATTCGGTCCTTAAGTTTGGGCGGACACCGGCGCCGGGAGCCAATGGAACCATGCAGCCAATCGACTATTTCACTCCGTCCATCTTCCAGTTCATGGATTGCTTCGACGCGGACCTCGCTGCAGGAGGCCTCCTCCTAATCCCCAGAAGTACGACCCTGATTGCTGGAGGTAAGACAGGAACGATGTACCTGGTCGACAGCGCAAATCTCGGGCACGAATCGTCGGACGACGCGGGAGCGCTCCAGGAACAGGTGTGGGGCGCTGGAATCACTTACGGCGGCACGTACCAGCAAAGTTGCCAGGACAGCACCGGAACCAACTACGCGAATATCACCTCCTATGAGATTTTTGGGGCGGCAGCCTATTTCAACGGCGCTGTTTATTTGGGCGTGACGCCGACGTCAGTTAGCGCCCCGGGAGGGGTAAGGCAATTTGATTTCACCACCACCCTGAGCGCGCAAAGCGACGCAGCAAATTACCAGAACGAAGGAACATACGGCACCAGCCCCTTCATTTCCGCCAATGGCACCAACGACGGCATTGTTTGGTACATCAACCAGGGGAACCCGCTGCAGAATGCAAGCATGGCTTCCCCAACAAGCGCCTCGCTGGTCGCGTTTGACGCTTCGAATTACCCGACTCAGCTCTATAGCAGCACCACGAACAGCGGCGACAAGCCTGGATTCGGCGTCAAATTCAGCTCGCCGGTGGTCGCCAATGGGAAAGTATATATCTCGACAGGAACCGACTTGACGACAGTTTCGAGCCCACGGGGCGAGATCGATGTCTACGGCCTGAAGTAAACGATCCACGTCACTGAGGGTTGACGGATTTCGGATCGCCCACCATAAGCTCATCAGAGCAGCGAACAACACTGATCAGCTCATTTCTCTGACGGCCGCACTTCCTCGTCGAAACGAAGATCTGCCATAAGCTTCTACTTGAGTTCTTGTCTTCGGAGCGTCCTGACTCCAGCGACTTGCGGTCTGACTCGAACAGTTCTTGAACACCGAATACTGCCTACGCTCGGCCTACTCCCTTCCATCACAATCACGAAATGATGTCCAGACTTCCGCGCGGAAAAGTCGGAAGAAGGAGCCGGTCTCTGATTTTGATCGGAGCAGAAAAAGCTTTTACAGGATTGGATCGGACTCGAGCAAGCGGCGAAGATTGCACAGAAAGGTGATCACTATCGCACACAAATTCGGTATTATGCCTTGGTAACTCCTTAATTGTTGCCTGCGGGATCCGTGGCAGGGATCATCAGGAAGAAGCGAATGACGCTATATGCGCAGGTTTCTTCCTCAGCTATTGATGGTCTGTCTTGGTGAGCCCGGAAAAAAGGCTTAGCCACAGTGGAGTGTAAGACCTCTGCCTCGCCAAGCTGCACGCGAAGAGGTTGCTGAGAAGAACTTTACGGGGTGTGTAGTCACCTTGTACCTCAAGCCGCCCACGAATCAATCCGACGAATTGTTTCCGGAAAGAGGATGGGGAGAGCTGTGTCTAATGTCTTGCCACCTCAAGGGAGCTGGCAAACTCCCCGCTAAGGCGGTTTTGTGAAAATTCACTCGGTCACTCTTGCCACACCCGGTGCTTCATCCGGCTCGTCACTCGGCAAGTGCAGATCCGGAGCATCCCGCTTAGGCGTAGATGCGCGACCTGCGGAATTGGTTGCTGAGGAGCGAAATCGGATTCGCCGCGCTCAGAATCACGAAGGCAAGCCTATACCCACGAAGGGGATAGATACGAATGAACGTTATCAAGAAATTGTCCTTCATCTTCACCATGATAGGACTGTGCTCTTTTCCTGCGTGGGCCCAGGTCACCGTCAACTACCCGGCCAACGGCGCGGTTGTTTCGTCGCAGTTTTCCCTTTCCGCAGATGACAGCACATGCTCCGGCCAGCCGGTGAGCGCTATGGGCTTCTCGCTCGATAGCAGCAGCAACAACACCTTTGCCTACAGTACCTCCATTTATTCCGCAGTGACAGCCACGGCGGGCTGGCACACGTTGCACGTTAAGGCTTGGGGAAATTCGGGCTCCGGCTGCGATACCGACGTGACCATCACTGTAGATGGCGTTTCGGTGTCGTCGCCCGGCAACGGTACCGCGATTTCCTCGACTTTCACCCTCGCCGCGAACTCTGTCACATGTTCGTTACAGCCCGTCACGGCGATGGGGTATTCGTTTGATTCCGGCGGCACCGCCTTTGTATACGCAAACTCAATGAACGGCTCCGTGACTGCCCCAAGTGGTGCGCAGACGCTGCACGTAAAATCCTGGGGCAACCAGGGCTCTGCATGCGACACAGATGTGGCGCTGAATATTGAGGGTTCAGGATCCTCCGGGGGCGACGTGAGTGTGAGCGAACCGTCAGGCAACTCCACAGTTTCCTCGCCCTTCGCCCTGGATGCCACGTCCACATCCTGCTCCTCGCAGGGCACCAGCGCCATGGGATATTCGCTTGATAGCAGCAGCTCGACCGCGATCGTGTACGGCACTTCCGTCACCGCCTCCGTCACTGCTGCCGCGGGTGCGCACGTACTTCATGTGAAGTCCTGGGGCAATGCAGGCGCGGCCTGCGACACCGATGTGAACATCAATGTATCCGGGTCTGGGACGACTTCCAGTAGCGGTTCGAGCGTCGCGCCCTCAGGTGGAAGTGGGCCGTACGTTCCTTCTAACGCCATCAGCGTCACCAACATTCAGGCGTTCGGCGACTGGGTTTCAGTTTTCGATCCCGGCACCAGCGGTCAAGCCACCGGGGCAATGGCGATGACCGGTTCTCCATCACTCAGTGGAAATGCGCTTGAGTTCTACACCACTTACTTGTGGTACGGCGGCGAACTCTATTATGCCAACTTCGGCGACGACTCCACCTCCAGCAATTTTGTCTACGACGGCTGGGTTTACCTCGATAATTCCTCTGGCTCCATAGCCAACCTGGAAATGGATATGAACCAGACGATGGCAAACGGGGAAACCGTGATTTTTGGCTTCCAATGCGATGGCTGGTCCGGCACCTGGGATTACACCGAGAATGCCGGCACACCCGCCGCGCCTGTCGACCATTGGGTAAACTCCAGCGCAGCCTGCAATGCGCAAACGTGGGCTCAGAACATCTGGCATCACGTCCAGGTCAGCTATTCGCGCGATGGCTACGGCAACGTCACTTATCAATCGGTGTGGCTCGACGGAAACCAACAACAGATCAACGCCACCGTGCCTTCTGCATTCGCTCTGGGTTGGGCACCGACGCTTCTCACCAACTTTCAGGTGGACAGCATCACCCCCGGCGCGTCTTCCAGCACCATCTACCTCGACAATCTCGCCATTTCACGCTGGTAAACCGCCAGGCTGTTGACGCTGCGGACCTAGTTGGTTCGAGTGATCCAGAAACTGCAAGGCCAAACATTGTTGCCATCGAGAGATGGTGCGAACAACTTCAGATCGGAGGGCATTCTGGTGAAACTGCCTTCCCACGCTGGGAAAGCTTCGCGCAAAACCTCGGGATGAAAGCGCTGCATTGCGCTGCCTGCCCAAACGACCTTGAATGCCGAGTTGAACGAGAGAAATGCCTCGAGCATATATTGCTCACCCCAGAAGCAGAGATTTCGCTTTACGAATTTCTCCGGGTAGTCGAGGGGGGAGAAGATGTCGTGGAAATGGATGAGCACGCCGGGCGCTAGCCTGGGCAAAATGCCGAGTAATTCATATAGGACGTCGCTATCCATCGATACGACATGACTTGAATCGATGAAGAGGATGTCGCCAGCCTTGAGCGACAGAAACAGGTCGAAGGGTGCATCCTGCACTTTAGCCGAAATGAGCTGCGTGAGACCCGGGAGACCTTGCTTGAGATAAGAAGCAGGATACGGTTCGATGGCGAACAGCTCACCAGGGAACCCTTCGGCAGCGTTCCTGCGCATAGCCGCAGCGTTGACGAGCGTCGTGTTGCCGCTGCCGACCTCGATCACGCGCTTGGGCTTGCGCTGGCGGACAAAGGCATAGGCGACTTCGGCATCGACTCGCTCGAAAAACCCGTTGTTGAAATGGAACTGGGGCCCATGTCCGTTGGTGGGCACGGGCTTCTCGGTAAAATTACATTCCTTGAAATACGGAAGAAGCTCGGTGCGCAGCAGGTCGATTTGATCCTGGAGCCGGAAGTCAAACGCTCCGCAAGGGCGGCATGCGTGCCAGTCCTTTTTGTCAAAGGACCTAATGCTCGGAACCGGAAAATAGAAATGCTGAGGCGTGACGCTCACGCCGAGCCCATCTTGAACAAATTGAAATAATGTTGACAGCGTGACCCTGACGCTGGGCTTACGCATGAGGCTAGTCACCGCAGGTACCTCACCTAAAAAGAGTTGAGTAACGCAGACCCGGCTTGAGACAGCCGGGTGAGAGAGCCGAGTGGCCGCCCTACAGGTTAAGGTGCCGAATGAGTGGTAAAGGTTGTCAGCAATGCGGATCCGGGCGGCCGGCCCTTAGTTAAGAGCTTGAGAAATCAAGACCGAGAGATGATGCGTCGGCCTCCCTGGGGGAGACGCGGGACATCCAATGCAGCATTTCACGCCAAGACTGGCATGCCGGGTCCAATGATCACTGAAAGGGGGTCACGCGAATGCGTGTCATCATGCCGCTGTCCTGGTGCTCACCGATGTGACAGTGATAGATGAAATCACCGGGCTCGGAGAATGGGATTCTGACCACAACGGACGGAACCTTGCAGCGCCCACTTCGCCACGTCGCCACCGTACCATCGCAGGTCGCCCCCCCGTTGGGGAGCGGGACGTTATCCATCAGCTTGCCCGCGTCGCCTGGAGGCGCATTCTGCGGAAGCGCGTAGAACCGGGCTTGGTGAATGTGGAAGTTATGCGCCTCACCGGACACATTCACCAGTTCCCACTCCTCAGTTACAGGTTTGTTGCCGGGACGAAGCGGCAGGCAAATGCTGATCGATGAGGGATCGAAGGCCGCTATGTCTCGGAATGTGCCCGGCACAGGGTTATCATTCTCATCGACTTCCTCCAACCCGAGACCATAGCCGTTCTTGTTCGAAGCAGGGACTCCGAAGAAGATGCGACGACGATGGCGCGTCGGCAGAACGGCGCACGCGGGCGGAGCTGTCGAATCGTGTGCCGCGCGAGTGTGCGTTGGCATGGTGGACAACTTGTTGCCATTCGGTCCTTCGTTCCGAGTCGACATCGCCTGGGCAGTGGGCGAGACCGAAACGGAGAGAATATGGAGCAGAACAGGGGCAGCAGCCGGTTGCCCGGCAGCGATGTGGGCAAGATTCGCCTGAGGCCACCGGTCGCCCGCCGGGCCGGTAGAAACCATCTCTGTGAGCAATGTTGCGGAATGCAACTCCGGAGCGACCCAGATCTCGGCGCGCGCGCTGGGGAACAACACGAGATGCGTGGCGCAAACGGGCTGCGCGGAGAACGATCGGGCCTGCGCTGAATTTCCAGCCGAAGCCGGAGCGGGAGCGTCCATCGTTACGCCGGGGCACGGAACGGCATCCACTGTGGTCCCTGCGCTGACTGCTGTGGTCCCGGCGGGAGGAGCCAATGCAGCGCCATCCAGCGATACCACCTGAAAAGGGATCGCCGCGCTCGTTTGATCGTCGCGCAGAAACAGGTCGTACGTGCGGCTAGCCCCGGCATTCAACAAGCGCCATACTTCTCCCGATCCAGACGACGCCGGCAACTGGGGATAAACTTCTCCGTTGACCGTAAAGAACCAGAGCCCCCCCGTATAATCGGCGCCGGTGCTGCCGAGGTGATGGATTCCGGGAAATGAATGTCCGGCGGGAAGCCGAAAATCACCGTCGCCACCTGAACTATTCCGCCCCTGGCAGTAGCCATTTCGCTGCACATACGCCAGATCGATGGGCGCGCAAAACGCGGAGTCCTCCTGATCCACCACCTGGCTGTTACCCATCACCTGCATGTCTTTCAGAATGAAATATCGTTCCGGGATGGCTGTGCCACCTGGCGCGGACGCATAGTCTGTGACTCGGCCGATGGTGATGACACCGGAAAGTCCCTCAGACAGGTGATTAATGCTCAGCCCGTGAACATGCGGATGAAACCAGTAAATGCCCGAAGGGTGATTCGGCGGAATATAGATGTCATATTGAATCGGCTTATCGGTCGCCGTCTCGTCCGGCGATACCATCGACGGCAGCTTGCCCTCGGGATATCCCAGGACAAAGACGTAATCGCCGTAGGTCGGATTTTTCGCATTCGCCTTTCTCGGCTCAACAATCATTCCATGGGTGTGAATGTTCACGGGATTCGCTTCAAGCATCCCGTTCATCATCGCGTCGCTTCCATGCGCATAAATGGCATCGGCCGGCACAGGTGGCAAGCGATTGATGAGCCGCATGCGCAAATGATCACCCGCGTAGAGCTGCAAGCGGATGCCACCGTAAGGCGCGAATGTCTGCGAGCCGGCAGGACAATTGTCATCCCGCGCCACGGCGCGCGGGCATATTTCGAACACCCATGCCACGGGGTGCCGGTCGCCGAGCGTAATCGCCGATGGTTCAGCGATCACCAGAAGATCCAGCAGGTGGTTCGAGCTGGCCAAAACTGGTGGCTCTGCCGGAGCCTGATCGATTGCGGCTGAATCTGCATGGGCCACAATCGTCCCAGCGAAGCCACTCGTCGACCCGCAACATCCCAGGCATACTAAGCCAGCTACGGCCGCAACGGCACACCTCAGCCTCATGTGGATAGAGTAAATGGATGCAGCGCCGCCACGAATGGTTGTCCAATGGAATCGAGGCAGCGCCTTGCAGGTTCACGCGCATCAAACACATTGTTGAAAAAAACTAAGACGGTCAGCCGGTGCACAGCAGAATCGCTCTACAAACGCCCCGGAATGACTGCACAGCGCGCTGATGGTTCGCGGTGACAGTTTTCGTATGCCACTTCTATCGTGCTTCGAAACGTCTCGATGTTTTTTCAACAAGCTCCATTGGCCCTGGCCTCAAGATTAGGTTCGGAGTTTGCCATGCGCATAGCGAAGTTTGTTCTCTCTCTCGGCTTTCTGAGCTTCCTCACACTTGCACTTTCCGGCTGCGGAGCCCTTTCAACGAACGGGTACACGGGTGGTGGAGGCGGCGGCACAACAACTCCAACCCTGTCGACGTCGATCAATCACATTATCTTCATTGGGCAGGAGAATCGTTCGTTCGATCACTATTTCGGCGCGTTACGCCAATATTGGGCGCAGAACGGTTATCCTGACCAGTCGTTCGATGGGCTACCGCAGTTCAACCCCACAACAGGAGCTGCGCCACTGGCTGGTCCGGCTCCCATGAATCCAGGCTGCAATGCGAACCAGCCACCGCCGGCCGACTGCGCTTATGACACAAGCAATCCCATCACTTCGTACCACCTTGTCAGCCAATGTATCGAAAACCCGAGCCCGGCGTGGAACGAAGGGCACGTCGATTGGGACTACAACGATCCCACGGGGCAGAGCGCGGCCACGCTCAACGGATTCGTCTACTCCGCGGCGCACGATGCACGCAACAACGATCCGCCGTACTACGACACGAATGGTCTGCGCGCCATGGGCTACTACGACGGCACGGACCTGAACTACTACTACTGGATGGCGTCGAACTTTGGCACGTCGGACCGGTTCTTCAACCCAACCTTGTCGCGCACCCAATCGAACCGCGAGTATCTGGTTGCGGGAACGTCTGGTGGGTATGTTTATCCCGAGGGAACCGATGCCAACGACTCATCGCAGCTCAAGCAGACCACGATTTTTCAGGAGCTGCAAACTGCGGGCATCAGCTGGAAGATTTACGTTGATCCCACCAATAGCGGCTGCTCCGGACCGCCGTACCAGGCGTCGTGCCTCATCCAGTTGAGCTACATCAACGACTTCACGTTTGCCAACACCATTGTGTCGCAGTATCCGAATAACATCGCACCGGTCTCGCAGTACTTCACCGATCTGCAGAATGGCACGCTGCCCCAGGTGGCGCAGTTCGAGCCCGCGACGGATGCGGGTTTCGACGAGCATCCGTCGGTTGACGATACGTCGCCGTCCGATATTCAGCTGGGAGCTCAATACGTCGAGTCGCTTATCAACGGGCTCATGCAGAGCCAGTACTGGAAGGACTCGGCCTTCATTCTTACCTACGACGAAAACGGAGGTCTCTACGATCACGTTACGCCGCAGCCGGCGGTGAGCCCGGATGGCATCAAGCCGGTGGACATGTTGCCGGGCGATATCTGTACCACCACCACCGGGCCAACCTGCGATTTCGTCTACACCGGATACCGGGTTCCACTCATCGTGATTTCGCCCTACGCGAAGAAGAACTACGTGGACCACACCGTTGCCGATACCACGGCGATTCTGAAGTTGATTGAGACACGGTTCAGTGTGCCGGCTCTCACGAAGCGCGACGCTGCGCAGCCGGATATGACGGAATTCTTCAATTTCACCTCGCCGCCATGGATGTCTCCTCCTACACCACCCGCACAAACGACCAGCGGTGCATGTTATGTGAATCAACTGCCGTGATCGACGGCTGGCGCACCGGCTCCGGGCCCCTACACGTGGCGATGCACACATTTTCTCTCTTGGAAGGACGCAGCCTGTGTCCGCAGCGAACCAACGACCCGTCTCATCGTCAACGCTGACGACTTCGGCCAAACCCAGGGAATTAACCGCGCCGTCCTCGAACTTCACAGGGCGGGCTTGCTGACCAGCGCCACACCAACCCTCGGCGTCGGCTGTCACATCGTCCTCACCGACGGCGAACCAGTCCTTCCGCCCGCTCAGATCCGTTCGCTGATCGACCCCCTCCACCAATTCCTTCATCCCGAGGCTCACCGTGTTCCTCGGCCGCCTGTTCATCGGCCGTATGCGTGACGAAGAAATCGAGGCCGACGCCACAGCCCAGATCCAATACCTGCAGTCACGCGGGCTTCACGTCACCCACGTCGACACTCATAAACACACGCATATGTTTCCCCGCGTGCTCGGTCCCCTTCTCCGCGGAGCACGCGCCTGTGGCATTCACTCAGTTCGCAGTCCATTCGAGCCGACCTGGGCCATTCGCGCCACCGCCGGTACCGGCTTCGTCCGCGCTGCGCAGGTCAGCATTCTCCGCTGCCTCGAGTCCACCTGGCACCGGATCATTGCCGAGGAAGGCTTCGCGACCACCGGCGGCACACTCGGCGTGTCCGGCACCGGCGCACTCGATACCGTGACTCTCCAACGCCTTCTCGATCGGGTTCCCGCCGGCACATGGGAACTCGTGACGCACCCTGGCTATAATGACGCAGATCTAGCTCGCGTTCGAACCCGCCTCCGCGCCTCGCGCGATATCGAACGCAAGGCCCTTCCAGTTCTACGGGAGTTCCCCGCCCTCGATCTCATCCCCTTCAGCGAACTCATACCGCAACACTGATGCTGCCTCTGCAGCACCTCAGTTTCGACCTTTTGAAGTATGCGGGTTTCTGGCAAACAAATACCCCGGAAGCTGCAGTCCATGCAGCCCCGCCACCGCGGCGATCACGCTCCCAGGATCAGGGCGATCTGTGTCAAGTCAGGGTATCCGAGCCTCGCGGTCCAAATCGGCGCGATTCACGCTGCCAAATCGTCGCTCGGTGAATTTGCGGGTAATTCCAATGGCTCCGGCGATGTGCTCTCCTCAAAGAAGTTCAGGCTACGCTTAGCAGTTTCCCTGAAAGAAATGGGGCCACGGGCGGGACGTCCATAAGCGCCGCGAAGATCGTTCCAACGAATCTCAAACAACTCCAACAATGTGGCACAGCCGTCAACAAGTGGGCGGAAATGAGAATTGCTGTAATCATGCTCCAGGCGCAAATCGACTTCCTCAACGCGGAGGCTGTGCGTAAGGGCGACGTGAATTAGCTCACTATCGTATCCCCAACCATCCAGATTCAGCAGCGGAAATGTGCGGGTGGCAGCGTCGAGCGTGAGCGTCTTCAAACCGCACTGTGTGTCTCTAAAAGGCAATGCAAGGACATGACTTGCGACCAAATTAAAGATCCGGCTCGCGACGCGCCGATGGAACGGCTGTACACAGCGAGATTCGAATGGGGCAAGCCATCGCGATCCGATGGCTATGTCTGCCCCATTTTTCAAGGCCACAAGAAGAGAGAGAACTTCGCGGACCGCGTCTCGCAGATCCGCGTCGCAAAGGATCACAATTTCGCCGGTCGCGACGTTTACACCGTGACGGATAGCGGCTCCCTTACCGCGGTGCGGAAGGGACAGAACGCAGACACGACAATGGGGGGCCTGAAAAGCTTGAGCGATGTCTGCGGTTTCGTCCGTTGATCCATCGTCAACAACGATGATCTCGCACTCGCCAAGATGAGAGGCCGAAAGATCGGCGATCGCATTCAACGTCGGAACAAGCCGAGATGCTTCGTTGTAAGCGGGAATCACAAAGCTGAAACTATGTCGCGACACGGACACTCCTAGAAGTTGAACTCGGCAGATCTGGGGACAGGGAGATCGCTTGACTAGCCAGTCTTCCTTTCCTGTACTCGCTCGTGAAGTGCCATAATGGAAACCCCGGTTACGCTGCAGTTGCCTCGCCTTCCGGCGCGGTGGGAAGTCGCTTTGATTCGTCGAGCAAACGCTTGAATTCTGTTACATACGACGCGACGATGCGCGGCATTGTCGATTGCACAGCTACCTGATAATTCTGCTCGGCCATGCGCGCCTGGCGGGCAGGGTCGTGAGCGAGTGCAATCAGGCGCGTGGCCAGGTCGACCGAGTCGCCCGGCTTATACGTATCGATCGCGAGACCTTCCTCTTCCGCGAGGCGTACAAAATCGTCTACTTCAGCAGCCACTATCGGCAGGCCAAAGCGAGCCGCGATGTGGGCCACCCCGCTCGGTCCGCCGGAGGAAAGATATGGCATGACCGCAACATGTGCCTCGCGAAAGACTTCGTCGAGCTTGTCCTCATCCAGATACCCGAGGAACTTGATCTGGGGATGATTGCCCCATTTCTCCTTAAGAGCAGCCAGATAGCCCGGCCGGTTTGGGTGATCGCATCCGGCAATAAGCAATGAAGCATTCGGTACTGCGGAAAGCACTGCAGAAAGGGCGTCGAGCGGCGTCTCTAGGCGCTTGTAGCGACCCCACTTCCCGAACGCCAGTATTCGGAATTCGCTTGGTGGACGTGATGCCGAATCCGGCGGGTGCGGCCTGCCGAGTGTTCCATGCGGGCGGACGCCAATATTTTTGGCGCCGTACCCTTGCTGCAGAATTTGCTGGTAACGTTCAAGCAGCACAGAGACGGAGTCGGCGCGCAGGAGCAAGCGCGTCGCGATGGAGCCGGCAAAGCGATAAACACGAGGAAAGGAAATGTCTGCATGATGCAAGTCGCAGAGAGCCATCAGGTGATGTAACGTGACATGCGTCCTGAAGCCGGCGGCGCGTACAAGCGCGGGTATGCAGAGTCCTGCAAATGCAGCGATTGGGTTCGTGCCGAATGTCGAATACACAAGGTTGAACCAAACGATGTCGGGCTGAATTTCGCGCACCGCAGTCAGAATACTCAGGACATTGCCCACCGCACCCACGCGCCAGCAGCGGCGAACCGTAAAGCCCGGCAATTCGAAGTGATCAGACTGCCCTGGCGCATACTCGTCACCAAGAATTGTGAAATCGATATTCTGTCGGCGGAGTTCATTGGCGAGATGAAAGCCGTATTCGCTGAGATGGTGCCGGCTGGGAGGAAACGTTGTAATCAGGCAAACTCGCATTGAAGTCCCTGCAGACGAAAAATCATTCTCGGCCGGTCACCCGGGTCTAGAGCGTTTCAAAATAATCAATGAAATTCTGGTGGAACACTCACTAACTAGCACGAAGAGCTCGACTACTACTCTTGTCGTCAATTCATTACGATGCGTTGAAAAGTCGGGGGGTTTGTTCCGGTAGGGAGAATTCAGCTGGCGGGGCTCCGATATCGGGAACCTGTTCGGCGATGGAGGGAGTGGTTCAATTCACTTTGATCCCGCAGACTTCCCGTTGAGCGGAAACCTCCGCCCAGGCGAAACTTTGACGACAAATCCTGATACAAGAACTGCTAGAATCTCGACTTGCTGCTCAAGGCATAGGCGCGGAATCGCCGGGCTGCAGTGAAACAGGGCCTCGCTCGCGCATCGAGTCCAGCGAGAATCGCGGTCGGAGAGACTCCTTGCTATCACGCAACAATCTCTTGCACTTATTCAACTCGAACCAGCGAAGATAGTTGGATACAACCTGCGCTATGTTCATTTCGACGCCTGCGGCGAAATTTTGCTGTGCCATTGCGTGTTCGAGTTTTGGTGACCGTAGAACTTCCCCGAGTTGCTCGGCGAGATCGCTGGCATCACCGACTTTATAAAAACGCATCGCCAGATCTTCGTTTTCCGCCATCGCGCGAAAATCCGGAATGCCCGCACTCACGATGGGGACCCCGAACTCACACGCCTGATGAGCCGGTCCGCTCGCTCCGGTCGCGGAATCATAGGGCAGCACCACGATGGATGCGGTTTGAAACAGTTCCGGAATGGCATCTTCGGGAACGTATCCGCGGAATTCAACTGGCAATCCCGGTGGCAGAGACGCACGAATCGATTCCCAATACCCAGGCTTGGTGTAATGATTGGCGCCGGCAACGACCAATCTTGCACGCGGCGCTTTCATCAGGATCAGAGGGAAGGCCTCCATCAGGGTTTCGAGCCGTTTATAGGTTCCCCAGTGCCCGAAAGCCAAAATGCGTTGATCGGGATTGCCACGTTTCGAAAAGTCCGGCGGAGCAAGAACCGGTGCAAATGTACCGTGAGTACCCAATAGCACGTTTCGGGCGCGATACTTGGTTAACAAGGTCTGGTAATAGCCGGGTAGCAGCACAGAAACCGAATTTGCGCGCAACAGCGTCTTGGTGGCCATTTCAGCGCCAAGGCGGAAGAGGCGCTCACGGCGCACTTCTGTCGCGGAAAAATCCACATGCTCAATAATGTGGTGCAGGGTAACATGCGTGTAAAAGCCTGCGCCCCGAGTAAGTGCCGGAGCGGACAGGCCCGCAAATGCTGTAACCGGCTTGTCTGGAGTCGCGAAGGTGGAAAAGACAAGGTGGTACCAGACGACATCGGGTTTCAATTTGCGGATGGTGTTCAACAGCCGAGCCGGATTCGACAAGCTCCCGAACTTCCAGCAACGAATGAGGTTAAATCCCGCTAGTTCCGGAAGCTGATTGGCCGCGATCGTCTTGCCATTCTCGTCGGTTACGAAGTCATAACTAGTCAGCTCGTCGGCGAGAATTGTCAGCTCCACATTGCGATGACGCTGGAGCTCGTTGGCAATGTAAAACGCATACTCGTTCAACTGGCGTCCGCTGGGGGGGAAGGTAGCAACTAGACAAATTTTCATGGTATATGCCTCTAAAAAATTGTGATCTCCGCATAGGGTCTAAACGTTTGATTCTGCGCGCCCGGAAAATTAAAGAAAGTTTCCTGCTGAATGCCCGCTGAAAAACGGATGGGATACTTCAGCGTGAGCGGCGTCGAATTGTCGTTGAAGTTGCGGCGTAGTGGCCGCGAATAAGAGATGGAAATTCCATTCTGCGTCGCGTCGTAGATATGAAATCCTCTGACACTTGAATAAGCGCTTGAAAACTGCAGATCCCAGTTGCGCATGGGGATAAAGTCGACACTTCCTGCCGGCCGGAGGCTCTGTGAAATGCCCCATCGTGATTGATAGATGCGCCACGAGCGTACGTCCTCGGCAAGGGCCTTTACGTCAAGCCGCGGCGAGAACCTGTGTTCAAAACCGAGATAAGAGGATGTGAAGTAGTACTCGATGTACGCCTTCTTAAACAACAGATCGTCGACTCCGTAGCCGGTCACCAGCGCTGTCTTCCCCCATGGCGAACCCACGCGAAAGTCGAGTTTTGCGGCAAGTTCGCGCGAGTACTGTCCACTCTCAGTGAAGGGGCCTGCTTCACGCATCAGAAACCCAGTGGCCGAGATTACGTTAAAGAACGAGCTTGTCGACATATACGTGTAAACGCGAAAAAGATTCTGATCCATGTCGTACGGATCCTTTGAGTCGCGCCGCACAGTTTCCTGAGCTCCAGTGTTGAATGTCATCACGTTATCGCCGACGTGAATCGTCGGGTTCAGCGAGAAATTGAACGTGGAGTCAGTGGTGTTGCGATCGATAATCGAGTTCGTTTCAGGCAGCGAAATCGAACCCCGGGCATTGCGCACTTGAAAGAACCCGGCCGGCGCGAGCGCATTGGTGACAGGAAAATGAAGATGGAATGCGTTGGTCCACATGGTTTGGATCGACGAACGCGGCGGCGGCAACTGTGAGGTGTTGGAGGGTGGCAATGTTGCGAGCGTTTTAGAGTCGAGGACGTAAACCGTCGAATCTTCGAAGAGGGGTTCGACAGAAGCATCCGAGAGCACACTCAAATGCGGATTGATTCTCATGCCCTCGTTGGCCCCGGTTGCGAGCATTGCCTGTTCGGCGGTTTGGTCGTCGCCGGCTCCATTGGCCGCCGTAGCAAAGGCTGTGAGCGCCTGTAGGTTCTGGTGTTCCTGGCTGTAGACGTTAGCTTCGGCCAACAGGTACTGATAGTTCTGGGCTTCGTCCGCCGGATCGCTGATAGCTGCAAGTTCGGCCTTGGCTTTGACTGTTTCTCCCAAAGCGAGATCGTCATTGGCCAGAGCAATGCGTACCTCCGCATCTGACGCTCCCGATGCCTTCGCGTGGGCGAGGTAATTCTCCGACAGATCGTACTGATGCATCGAGCTGAACAGATTTGCGGCTTCAACGTATTGGGATCCGCTCGGGGGAACTGTGTCCCCGGCCTCGGCTTCCATCCATCCCAACGCAATCTGCCGCTCGGCGTCGTCTTGATGGCCTCGCTGCGTCATAATCTCCGCAATGGCCAGCCGTACACTGATGCGATCGCTGCCGGCCCCGACCAGTGCCTTCTGAAACCTGTCCATCGCAGCGTTCTGATCGCCAAGCGTACTCAGAGCCTCACCGGTCGAGATCAGGATGTCACTCAATTGAGATCCGGGGTCCTCTATCGGGTCGGGCCCCCTTTCGACCGCCCGCACCGGCTGTGACAGAGCATGCTGCTCCGCCAGGCGCACGTTGAAGTACGTTTTCTCCCGCTCTTGGAGGCTTGCATACGAGCGGGCGAGCCAGGCGTAGATCTGCGGATTTTCGGGAGAGAACTTCTCCGCAACTTCCAATTCGCCGATTGCGTCGTGGTAGCGACGCTCTGCAAAGTATGTATTCCCCAAGCCGATGTGAAGCTCGCCGTCATTGGGAGCAAACTTCAATGCCGCTTGATATTCGCGGGCGGCCATCGTGAGCATGTCCATGCGACCGTAAGCAGTGGCCCGGATTACATGCAGACCCAGTGAATCGCCGGATTCCCGTTCTGCCAGGTTGGCCTGCCTGAGAACTGCATCCGGCTTGCGCAATCCCAGATCTGCATAGGCGAGTCCCAGATGCGCCTCACCGTTGTTTGGCTCCAGTTTGATCGCGGCCTCAAAATCCTCCGCCGCCGGCTGGGACTGGCGAAGGTCGTTCTCCACATATCCGCGGTTGACATATGCAGTTACTGCGTCGGGGTTCCGATGGATGGTTTCAGTAAAGTCCGCAACCGCCTGCTCGTTGAACCCCCGGTTTTTATGAACGTAGCCCGCAAGCAGAGGAATATCCGCTTCTTTAGGCAAAACGTTCCAGTATTTCGATGTAAGGGCAAGAAGATCGTCGTCTTTTCTGAGAAGGAGCAGATCGTACCCCAGATAGACAACGACTTCACGATCGTCGGGCAGTGCTTTGATAGCTTTCTGAGCTACATCTTCCGATTCCTGGTACTTGCCTGAGAGGCGAAGATATCTCTCGCTTTCGCGCAAAACTTTAGGATCGTCTTTCATGGATTCAGTAACCCGGCTCAGCCATTGGCCAGCTTGAGGAAGGTTATGCGCCTCAATTCCCGCATTGATGCCTCCAGCCACAACCAGGGCATTTTGTGGATCCAATTCATACCCTTTGCTATAAGAGGCCTGCGCTTTCGGGAATTCCCGGCGCGCCGTGAAAAGGTCGCCAAGGGCAAGATAGGCCACATGTGACGAAGGGTCGACCGTTGCCAAATGCTCAAAATCCCGTTCCGCTTCCTCATCCTGGCCTGCCGCGCGAAAAGCGTAACCCAAAGAGGTTACCGCTAAACGATCATCAGGATCGCCGGCGAGAACCTGCTTATAGACTGCAATTGCCTCGTCGGTACGGTCGAGTTTCATCAGAATGTCGCCATCAAGCTGCAAATTACCGCGATCGTGGTTGATTGCGAGAGCGTCTTTGACGTCGGCAAGCGCCCCTTCGGGGTCTCCGGCGGCGAGTTTAATTGACGATCGAAGGCGCAGAAACTCTTCTCTATCGGCGCCCGAACCATCCAAGGCGCTGATTTCAGCCTGGGCCGTCGCCAGCTGACTGCGGCCATCTGCTTCATTCCCCAGATTCTGATCGAGAGCCACCAGATCCATGTGCAGTTGGATGCCGTAAAGCCGCCCTTCAGCCGGATGCTCAGGCAAACTCGCCAAAGCTGCCGTGTATTCCTGCAGCGCGTCGCGATCGCGGTCCTGCAGTTCGGCAATCTCGCCGCTTAGCGCGTGTAGGCGGTAATAGTTGGCATCAAGTACCGTGGCGCGCTTCAGGAACGAATTTGCTTCAGCAACGGAGCCGGTGGCAATCTCAGCTTGCGCGGCCGACAGCTGCAGTGTCATATCCTTTGGGTCCTCGTTGGCCGCCCGAGCAAAGAATCTGGCTGACTCTGACGGTTTTCCGTCAAGTTGATAGGTGTAAGCGAGTTCCGCGGTCACATCGGGTTTTGGATTCCGAATCGATTGCAGCACAGCGATTGCCTGAGCAAAGTTTCCGGTGTCGCGATAAAAGCCAGCCATGGCGCGTTGAATTTCGGGGTTGTTTGGCGCACGATGCTCGGCAAGCTCGAGATATCGATTCGCCAGGTCTGTCTGTTTCGTCTGCTGGTAGCAGAGCGCCAGCAGCAACTCAGCCCGCGCGTCAGGGTGAATTTTTTCCGCACGGTCCAGCCAATCGATCGCGCCGGGGTAGTCTTTCGATCGCATGGACATCTCTCCAAGCATTGTCAGATCGCCGCTGCGGTCAGGGCTGGCTGCAACCACCTGTTTAAGAATGCGTTCGGCCTCGTCAGTCCTGCCCGTCAACTGGTAAACCTGCGCCAGACCCGATTGCCCATCGAGCGAAGAGGGATTGAGTTGAAGTCCGTGAGAATAGGCGTCTACCGCTTGCCGATAATCGCCATCGAGTCGTGCCGCATAGCCGAGCAAAAACCATAACTGCGGATCGTTGGGCGCGGCTTCGACAGCACGTTGCGCATATTCGCGCGCAAGGGCATGATTGCCGTGCTGCAGGGCCATTTCCGCGGCGCGGCCAAGGCGGGCGTTTTGAATATTTGATCCCCATCCCAGGTTCTGGGCCTGCTTTTGGTTTTTCTGAGACGCGGGAGCGTTCGGTGAGGGAGATCCCGTGGACGCACCTGGCCCAACCTGATAGGTTTGCCCATGAACGACGCAGACAAATGCGGCGGAGACGCATACGACTGCGAACTTCAAAAGTCCAAGTCTAGCGAGCAAGGCGGGTCACCACAGCCGAGAATTCAATTGCTCACTTTGATGCCTGCAAAATTGATGCTGTTGCCCGTTTTCTGCCCCATCGGACTCCACCGCCAAGCACACAAGGTCATGAAATAAAGGTGCATAGAAGCAACCTCAGCTACACATTTGCTAATCGAAGAGGGTGAATGGATTTATCTTTCAGACTTATCTCTTTCGAGATAGGTGTTTGCGTGAAACACCGCATCACGGCTGATGCGCTGAATGAATGCCTTGCTTTTCGTCCTTCGAGAGCCAATTGTGCAGAAATCTGAGCCCATTGAATCTTTGTCGCGGCCGATACCGCTCACCGTGGCCTTGATGGCCGCGTTGGCGGTTCATCTGCCACTGCTCCTGATGAAGTTGCCGCTGCAGTCCTACGACACCAACTTCCATATATTCTTCTCTTCGCATTATGTCCATCACTGGTTCGATCCGTGGAATACGAAGTGGTTTGCGGGCTTCAGCCAAGCCACGTATCCTCCGATGCCGCATTATTGGATCGCATTGCTTTCGCGGGTCATGGGATTGGAACTGGCCTACATGGCCGTGCAAATGGTTGCCATTTTGCTTCTTGTGGTGGGGGTTTACCGGTTTTCGCTGCTATGGGTCAACCCGCGCGCAGCCTCGATTGCAGCGTTGGCAAGTGTTTTTCTCGGCTCTGAGAGTTTTCTGGTTTACAACGCAGGACAGTTGCCGACCACATTGGCTGCGGCGCTCTATCTGATCGCGCTGCCCTTTCTTTACGAATGGCTGCGGTATGGCGATTGGCGAGCATTTATCAAGGCCACTGTGCTGTTCATTGCAGCGGCTGCCGGCCACCACCTGACGCTATTGTTCGGATCCTTTATTTTTGCATTGCCGGTTGTGGCGTTGGCTTTGCTTGACCGCCGGCGCGAAGGCAAAGCGGTTTCAGTGGGGTCTATTCTCGGCCGCACCGTCGGGATCGTATTTGTGGTAAGCGTGGCGCTTGGGGTCGTGCTGCTTCCGTTCTGGCTCTCGCTGCTTCATCACCCGATCAACCAGACCGCGATCCCCCACGCCAGCCGGGCGAATTTCATCCTCAGTCCCCAGTGGGGCCTCAATTACTTCATCCTCCCCTACGGAGCTTTGATTCTAGCCATTCCGTTCATCTTTATCCGCGGCGCGAGCGTAGTTCGGCTTCGCCCGTTGCTGATTGGGTTCTGGTTGACATTCATCTTCGGCCTGGGCGGAACGACGCCACTGGGACACTGGCTGCTAGGGCATGCGTTCGAAGTGCTCACCATGGAGCGCTTCAGCTACTGGGCAGGCTTGCTCGCGCTCCCGTTTGTCGGATTGCTAACCGTGAAGCTCGTCGACAGATATCGCTACTGGGCGGTCACTGTTCTCGCGATTTTGGCGGCATGGACCTGCGGAATGGGAGTAGCGTGGGGCACTTATCGAATCACGAATGCACGGGATGTCAATGTCGATGTAGTGGCTGACTGGCTCAATCGCGGGGGCCACGATCAATACCGTTACTTCACTCTCGGATTCGGCAACAGTATCTCGCGTCTTGCGGTGCTGACAGATGCAAGCAGCGTCGACGGTGAATGGTATACCGGGCGCCTGCTGCCGGAACTGACTCGCTACGGCGGCGCCTCGCTCACTCAGACAAAGTACTTCGGCACAGCGGGTTTTGAATCCCTTCGCGCCATCATGATGCACGCTGATAAATACGGCTTGAAATGGATTTTCTCGAACGATCCCTACTATGACCCGCTGTTGTCCTTTGCAGGTTGGCGCCCTGTCGACTATCTCGATGACAAGACCATCACGGTATGGAGCAAAGATGGCGTGCCACCGGCCACGCCGGTAAACGTGGCGCAGAGAACTCCGCACTGGCAGGGCGTGATGTGGGGCACTTTCCCATTTGGAAGCAGCGTTCTGGCCATTCTGGTCTTCCTGATCCCGGAAAGAAAGCGGCGGGAGATCGAAGCAGAAGATCCCGTGGCAGAAGAATATCCCGTCGCCGCGGAGTATCCGGTCGCCGCAGACGAAGTAGGCACTCGGAGGGTGGCGTCGTGAATAAGGGTGGATTACTCGCGCTTGCTCTGGCCGCTGCAACGGTGGCTTTGATTGTGATCGGGTGTGTTTGGCCGGTGGAGGCCGCGAAGCCCTTTATCATCCAAGAATCCTTGCTTACTTCGTCTTCAACTCCCGAAGAAGCAGTCCAGAATCTGGGTCAGGAAATCCAAGCCCATGATTGGCAAAAGGCCTATGAGACCTTCGCCAACAAAGCTCAGTTCACCGAGCAGGAATTTGAACTGGATCTGACCGGATACACGACGAATCTGCGCACCTATTCGACGCTGGATCACTTCAACGTGTGGCCGCTCCACGCATCGGAAGATGAGGCCGATGTCCGGCTAGAGCTGGATTGGGCCACGGTAGTTGGCTCTGCAGTGGATACCCGCGATTTGCAGGTGGTGAGAAATGGAGATCACTGGAATGTGAACTGGCCGTTCACCAAGCAGCCCACTGTTCCCCCGCAGGTGATTCCCGTAAATTATCTCCGCTGGGATGTAATCTACCGCGGCTCTGGAGACGATTGGGGCGCGCAGGACGTGGATGCGCCATCGGTCCGCATAGTCGACATGCATCCTGTGCAGCGTGCCGACGGCGTCCTGGTCATGGGAGAACTGTTGAACGATGACGTGGTACCCGCGTACGTATCCGTGACGGCGACCTTGCAGGCAAAGGACAAATCGGCGATTGCGACCGAGGGCTCCTTTGACATGATTTCCCACGTTCTATTGCCCAAACAGGTCACTCCATTTCTCATCCAGTTTCCCAACGCGCAGCTGTCTGATGTTGACAGCATCAACATGAAACCATTCGCCATCCTGGTGCCGGCGTCAGCCGATCCCGTCATCGAGATTGATAACCAAAAATTCAATTCAGCGCCGAACGCCTCATTGACTGGACAACTCGTCAATCAGAGCGGACAAGTGGTGAACGTGGCACACGTCGTAGGAACTCTTTACGACAAAACCGGACAGTTGGTATGGGTCGCGGACCAGTACGTGGACAGTGCGCTGTTGCCGCAGACCCCCGTTGCGTTTAATATTCCGATTCCCGAAGACGTCGCGAAAAGCGTCAGCACCGAGCGCACAGTTGTTGCGACCTTCAGCTTTGGGGGGGCGCTGTGAGACCGAAGCTCACATTCCTGGTCGGAAGCCTGATCCTGGCGGCGATGCGGACGGCGCACGCACAGGACGGAACCCTCAATGTGCCCAAGAGCATCGAAGCAGGAAGCGCGTTCTCAATTCAGACCACTGGAAGCGGAGAAGCAGCCTTGTACATTGTCGGTCCGGGCCAGGTGCTCAAACGAACGGTGCAGCTGGGGACGTCAACGTACTTCCCTGCGGGATCGGTTTACAACGCGGGCCACTATGTCGTCGTCCTTGCACAAGCCAGCGGCACCAGTGCTGAATCATTCGATGTGACGCCGGTCAGCGCCCCCGCCAGCCTGAGCTTTTCTGCCAAGCCGTCGCGCCTTCCCGTCGGTTTGCACGACGGTATTACTGGCGCGGTTTACGTTTTCGACGTCTACCACAACTTGATTGTCGCCCCAAGCCCCGTGTCCTTTGAGTTATCCAGTCCGTCCGGCACCGTGCAAAAGCAATTGGTTAGTACCCGGGCCGGAGCAGCTTGGACAGAGATGGACTCGACCAGCCAGCAGGGTAGCAGCAAGTTTGTGGCGCGAGCCGGCGACATATCGAGCACCAGCATCATTAGCCAAGTGCCGGGCGATCCCTGCGATCTGAAGGTAAGCGCCCAGCCTTCGGGGCAGGAGCTTGATCTCCAGACCGCTCCGGTCCGCGACTGCAGCGGAAACGCGGTGCCAGATGGAACGATTGTTACGTTCACGGAAACCTACCCAGGAGGTCAATCCACAGTGGATGTACCTCTCAAGCGCGACGTTGCAGAAGTCAAGATGCCCGCCCACGACGGAGCAACCTTCACCGTGGCGAGTGGAGTGGTTTTGGGCAATCAGATCCGGTGGGGGAAGTGACCATGTTAAGGCATTCCGCACTGGTATTCGCGAGCATCATCCTGGCGTCTGGCATGGCTGCCGCCCAGCCTGAGGTGACTGTCGACATTTCCCAACTTAAGGGCCCGCGGCCGTTGGAAGATCAGACGAAAACCGCTGCAATCCGCGATTATCTTGAGTCCTGGCAAGGAATGAACGAAGCGTTTCAGCAAGGCCAGCCGAACCTCCTTGACGAGGACTTTATTGGCACGGCAAAGGACAAGCTGGCGGATGCGATCGACGAACAGGCAAAGGCAGGAATCCAAATACGCTATCAAGATCGCGTGCACCACATTCAGTTTCTCTTCTACTCACCAGAAGGTTTGTCTATCGAATTGATTGACGACGCTGAGTATGACGTGCAGGTTCTCGATCATGACAAGCCGGTATCAACGGTGCCGGTCAGCGCACGCTACCTCGTTGTTTTAACCCCCGCGGAAGTTCGATGGAAAGTAAGGATCATGCAGGCAGATTCCAAATAGAACGTCGGCAAAAAGATCGATCGTCGCAGGATAGTAACTGAAAATAATCGGCTCGAGACAATTCAGCACGAGAAGTCTCCCTTGCAGCCGAAACTGAGGAGTCGAAAATGGTTTCCATAGTCGTGCCCGTCTTTAACGAAGAGGATCTCATCGTCCAGTTTCATGAGGCCATATCCAGCGTCTTACAAGACATCGTCGACGGTTGGGAAGTTGTGTATGTCAACGATGGTTCGACCGATTCGACGCTCGAGCTTTTGAAGAGCCTGCAGGCGCTCGACCCTCATGTCGTCGTGGTCGAGCTTTCTCGCAATTGGGGCCAGGTGGGAGCGATTTTCGCCGGCCTCCGCACCGCAAGTGGGCGGGCCGTGATCCTCATGGATGCCGATTTTCAGGATCCCCCGGAGGTCGTGCCGCAGCTCATTGACGCGTGGCGAGGCGGCGCCGAGGTTGTGGTAGCTGTTCGCAGAAGCCGTCAGGAGAGGCGAAAGATTCTGGCCTTGCTCTTCCCGCTCTTTTATCGGGTCTTGGGAGCCATCTCCGATTACCCGATGTCGCTGAATGCCGGCCTGTTTGGGCTCATGGATCGAAAGGCGATTGACTCCATCCTCGAGATGGGTGAACAGAACCCCTATCTGCCTGGATTACGAGCGTGGGTGGGATATCGCAACACCGTCGTTTACTATGACCGCCAGGATCGGCTCAGCGGCGACGGCAAACTGTCGTTCATCAGCCGAATCAAGTACGCCACAGATGCGATTATGAGTTTCAGCTACAAGCCGATTCGGCTCAGCTTCGTGCTATGTTGCATGGCAACCTTCGTGGCTTTCCTGCTTGGACTGGGGGCGCTGATTTCCTCGAGTCCGATAAGAGCGGCTGCCCTCGGTGTCGAATGCGCAGTATTTCTGATGGGCGGCCTGTTGCTTTTAACGATAGGCGTGTTGGGTGAATATATGATCCGTGTATTTGATCAGGTGCGTGCCCGTCCGCTCTCGCTCATCAGCCAAGTTCACCGCACTCCCGCTGAATTGGCGGCTCAATCGGGCGCCATTTCCATCCAAAACGGAAACTATGCAGTTCAGCCCGAGGCCTATGCAAGTAAGGCAAATGGCCGCGCTGCATAGGGGCGATGCGCTGCCAGTGAAGCTCCGCTTACCCTGAGCAGCGACTGAAGTCCTCACGACGTTCTGAGAAGATTACTGGGCTTGTCCCGCAGAGCTTGGGCTGGAATTCGTTGCGCTATTCGTCGTGGCCGGGGTGTTGCAGGTGGGAAGTCCTCGCTCGACCGCAGAACCCTCTTCGTAGTCGTTCCATGTCTCAATCAACATGAACGGAATCGGCTCATCAGATGGAAAAACCCTGCGCCAGAAGTTGAAGGTATCTTGATAGGTTTGGCCGCAGCGCGCTGCAATTTGACGATTGAGCCCCCAGGAAGCCTTACTGTCGTTGAATT